>CAVJQN010000174.1:0-8456 GCA_963651635.1 Agathobacter sp. | reverse complement strand
TCGCCGCACTGTGCGCGGGAACATATGCAGGCAAGCTCGGAGGGCTGCTGTGGACTGCTCTGCAGACGGCAGGACTGCTTTCGGCAAATCTGGTCTGCGGATATATTCTCGATATGGACGGGAGCATCGGCTTTCTCATCGTATATATCGCGATGGGAGTGTTTCTGTCGCTGCTTGGCATCTACCTGTTCCTGCTGGAGCTGGACGGCATATCCTCGGATCGCAGCATACAACCTGAGAAAATCTGGGGAGAGGCATAGCGACGAACCACAGTCTGAGCGAAGGCAAAGATAACGACATAGGCAAAGATATGAGCAAATATACAGACAAGGACATAGGCAAGGGTAAAGCCAGAGATAAAGTCAAAGATATAGACACATCGCCCCGCACGGGCAAGCCGCGCTCCGGCAAGCTCCCCGGCGGCAGGCGACTGGGACGCAGGGAGCTCATCATCCTCCTCATCCCCGTCCTGACTGCGGTGGCGGCGGTCACGGCGGTGATGCTGACCGTCAGCAGAGGCACGAGCTACAAGCTGAAAAGAGGCGCCAGCCAGTACTACGGCGGCAATCGCTCCGCGATAGAGGCAGGCACCTCCCTGAAAAGAAGCAGCAGCGGCACCACACTGCTGGAGCAGGGCGGTCAGAGCATACAGACCGGACTGCCTATATATCTCTCCGACAGCAGCAGCGTCATATTGCCCGACGATATGCTTTACTTCGCGCCGCGCAGCGGTGAGTGCCTGCGGCTCGTATATTTCAGCGAGGTGGAGTGCAAGGCGAACGGCACGGTCATAGCAAGGCATGACGACGCGACAAAGACCATAGATCCGGGCTTTCTGTATGACGGTCGGGATTTCTATCTGTTTCTGGAGCCGGTGGTGCTGACATTCAACGGCTATACGATGGAGCTGCCCGCGCTGTCCTACGCGGAGGCGGTCTACGGCGGACATATCATGGTCTTCAACTATGAAACGAAGGAGACCTTTACGGAGGTCTCGGACGGCGTCGCGGAGGCAAGAACCCCGGCGGGAGACTATACCATCTCGCTGTTCGGCGACTCCATGACGCTGTATGACGGAAGCAAATCGCTGCTTGCCACAAAAGCGGATCTTTTCGACCCTGTGATCTGAAGGGAGGCTTGTTCCCATGAAAAGGATATTTATCGCGCTGATATCGGCGATGTGCTGCATCACATTTCTGCTGCTGAGGGTGAATGATGTGTTCAGCTTCGCGCAGGACGAGGGATATGCGATGCCGGCAGACGCGGGGATAGTGCGCGCACTGGCGGGAGGCGGGGGCGAGCCCGTATCGCTGGTCGATGTTCAGTACGGTGATACCATATATACATCCCTCACGGGCTACTACGTGGGCGAGAAGCGCGAAAAAATCGACCTGAGCTATCCGCTCTATACGGGCGGCGGCGCAGGGCTTCGCTTTTTAGACGAGGAAAACTGGCTCATCACCTCCGATGTGGACCTGTTTCAGAGCTTTGACGGGCTGTATCTGAGCGACGGCATCTCCTACAACAGCGATATGACGCAGGCGGACGACGGAGAGTTCATATTGCTCTCGCTCAGCAACGGTCTGTATATCAATGCGCAGTCGGCTGTATTTGAAAACCGTCTGAAAAAGACATCCATACCGCTCAACAGCATCATGCAGCTGGGCGAGGACTCCATCTCATGGTACGAGCAGAAAAACGGCACGCTCGCCTACCGCAGCGTGGAGGCGGTTTATGACTCTTCTCTGACCATAGGCACGCATACCTACGCCTATACGGATCTGCTGGACGCGCTGGGGCTTCTTCGCCATGCCGTCCAGAATGCTCAGAACGGCAAGCCGGATGTGACGGATATACAGGCGGCGGACGAGATACTCAACAGGAACGAGCAGGCTCAGACCGGGGGCGGCGGCGGGACTATGACCGCGGCGCAGAGCCTCGCGCAGAGCACGGATATCGTGCAGCAGGGTGCTGAGGGCGGTTCGGCGGTGGGCGACAGCGTATTGACAGCCGACGAGACGGGCAATGACGGGCAGAGAACCGACGACGTCGCCTCTGACCGCGCAGATATCCCGGATACAAACGCCTTCACGGAGGAGACGGCACAGGCATACGAGACGGCGGAGTATACGGATGATACCTATGAGACACCGTCCGAGACCTATGAAAGCGATGAATACTATGAGTATCCTGATGAAACATATGAATACTATGAGCGGGAGACCTATGAGTATGACGATGACTACGATGATGATAACGAGTATTACGATGATGATTACGATGAGGATATAGACGAGACGGACGAGTATGACGATTACGAGGATGAGGATGATCGTGACGAGACGCAGAGGGAGACCTCGGACAGCAGCTCGTCCGGCTCGCAATCACATAGCGCCTCTGGCAGCGGCTCACACAGCAGCTCGTCGGGGTCGGGAAGCTCACACAGTTCATCGGGCAGCAGCGGCAGCTCGGGAAGCGCCTCGGACGCCGGCAGTGACGGCGGCGCAGGCGGCTCTGACAGCACTTCGGGAGGCAGCACCTCGGGAGGCGGCTCGGGCAGCAGCACGGGCGGAGGCGCGTCGGGAGGCGGTTCGGGCAGCAGCACGGGCGGCAGCACCTCGGGAGGCGGCTCAGGCAGCGGCACGGGCGGAGGTACGTCGGGAGGCGGCTCAGACAGCAGTAGCTCCGGCGGAAGCAGCACGGGCGGAGACTCAGAAAGCGGCGGATCGAGCGGCAGCAGCGGCAGCGGCGGTTCAGGAGGAGGCTCGGGCGAGGGTCAAGAGGGAGGAGGCGATTCCGGCGGCGGCACGGGAGAAGGAGGCGGATCCGGCGAGCCTGTCCCCTATCAGAAGCCCGTGGTCACACTCAGCAGCATAGAGCCGTGGAGCTATGCCATCGGCATAGATGCCGAGGCGGACGATCCCAGCGGCTCCATCGTGCGCGGAGTGAGCTATACCATATACAGATCAGTCAAGGGCAGCGGAGCCACGACGGTTGATGAGAACGGACATACCATCTACCCTGCCGACAGCTATGAGGGCAAGTCCTCCATGCTCAGAAAGAGCAGGACGGGCAGTCAGTCCTTCGCACTATCGACACTCCAGCCGGGTCAGACCGTCTATCTCCAGTACAGCTTCAGGTACTCAGCCGAGGAGACGGGAGATGACGGCGTACAGCGCTATGTCCGCAGATATGAATATTCCGATCTGATAGAGATACAGCTTCCCACCGTCGAGGAGGGAGATGTCAGGGCGGTCGGCGCAGACTGGACAGTCTGCTTTGCCGCGCAGCCGGACGCGCTGGAGCTGGATGGTCTGACATTGAAGAATCTCTCTGAGTACGACAAGGATGAGGAGAGCTTCAGCTTTGAGAACTTCAAGCTCAACACCCTGCCCTATGTGAACAGGCTGGAGCTGTATCTGACACCAAAGAATGGCGGGGAGACGATCACCGTAGTGGTAGGCTCTACGGCTCTTTCCAATGCCCAGAAGGAGGGCGGCACTGTATATACCTCCTCCTCACCCAAGCTGGAATCCAATACGGAATATACCTATACCGTGGCGGCGAAGGATCGCTACGGCAATGCGATAGAGCTGGACTATCCCGCCGGGTATACGGTCTGTACCCGCAAGAAAGCACCCACCGTCACGATCACCGAGAAGGAAAATGTGACCGACTCGCTCACGATAGAGCTCACGGTCTCCGATCCCGACGGCGCGCTCCCCGAGGGGAAGCCCATATACTTCACCGCCGCAGCGTCCGCCACGGGCGTGCCTGCCGCGCTCTACGGCGAGTGGGATACCTCCGCCGTCTCCGAGGGCGGCGAGGATGTATACAGACTGGAACTGAAGGATCCGAAGGACAAGAGCACCTATACCATAAAGCTGAAAAGCCTTGCATTTTCCAGACTTTATACTCTGGAGGCGAGGGGAGACTACGCGCCCCAGCCGGATATCGAGGACACACCGTCTGCTCTCGCCGAGATTGCGGACACGCTGATGGGCAGGCTATCGGTCTATACCGCCTCCCTGTCAAGCGGGCGCATCAGCTTCCAGAGCGGCGTACGCGACCTGCTGGATACCTCGGCGACGCTTACGGCGACCATGACCTCAGACACTACGACCGATATACTCCCGCTGATCGATGAGTTCCGCGTCATCCTCTCGGATAAGACGGGAAATGTCATAAGCACGACAGTCCTGTCACAAGAGGAGCTCTCACAGGGCGGGGGCTACAGCTACAATACGGACGAGGCGGTGGTAGAGCTGGACGCGGGCAGCTATATCGAGCCGAGGGTAGTGCTCTACGGTCTGGAAAGCCAGTATCTTGACAGCCCATGGGAGAGCTTCCTTATCTCGGAGCTGATACCGGAGGATCCCGAGATGTCGGGCGGCTACAGCTCGCCCATGCAGCTGCGCATCATGATGCCGGAGGGAAAACTCACTAATCATACGGACTATACATTCTCCATACAGGCGGTGGTGAAAAAGAGCGGCGAGGAGTACCTGATCCCGGTCAGCATGACCAACAGCAGCTTCACCACTAAGAAGATACTGCCGAGGATAGAATACTCGGATCTCTTTCTTGCGGCAGATGCGGCGGAGTTTCTCGACCTGCGCATAGAGGATCCGGACGAGACCATACTAAACGGCGGAGCAGTGACCGTATATCTCTACTACGGAAGTACCATACTCTCGGCAAAGCAGTTTTATGCCAATGCCGAGGGCTTTAACCTGCGCTTCGACGGGCTTATCTCGGGAGGAGAGTATACGCTTAAATTCATCGCCTCGGCATATAATGACGCGGACGGCTACGGCAGCTATCAGACGAACTACTTGCTGGCGACCTATAATCTTACAGCAGGCAGTGCGCTCTCCGGCACACTGTCGCTCGAAAAGGTGAAGCAGAACGCAGGCGGAGTCGGAGAAGAGCTTGTAGATCTTGATAAGGTATATAAGGACTACTTGCTTTACAGCAGTTATGTAGGGGCAAACTCGTACTACAACACCTACTATATGCCCTGCGAGCCGGATACTGACTATATCATCAGCATCCCTGCCGGAAGCTCCTACTTCCGTATCGCCTCTACAACCACGGATATGTCAGAGACCCCGGAGGCTGATAAGATCTCCGTATCCGGCTATACCGATATCGCAAGTCCTAACACTAAGACGCAGGTGGTCTACCATACGACCGACAACGCAGGATATATCCTCATCGGTGTGGGATATTTGAAAAATAATCGTCTGACCGAGGATGCGATCAGAGACCAGCTCTCAGTGCGCCGCTATGACGCTGCCGCAGACGACAGTAAGCTGTATATCTCCCGCCTCGGCATACAGGTGCATGATATGAAGGGATATCTGGGACGAGATGGCGAGTCCGGCACGGTGACGCTTAATATCGAGCGCTCGGACAGCATGGAGCTTCCAAGCTATGAGTCCTATATCACAGAGGAGCTTGCGCTTACTAAAAATGAAGACGGCTCTCTGTCACTGGATATGGTAAGGCTCTTGGAGGAGCTTCCGGCAAATAACGGCTGGAGGGCTACTTTAAACGCAACCTATCAGGGCAGCACCATATTGCTGGACGAGCTTACCTTCCGCACGGATACGGACTATGTGATAGTTTCAAACCACAAGGAGCTGTTAGCTGCGCAGAAGGCGAACCCCTATGCGAATATCCTCGTGGACAGCGACTTTACGCAGGATCAGAATACCTATACCGACTTTTACGGAACCATCGACTTTCAGGGTCATGCGGTGACACGAGGTGAAGGTATCACGACCCACTTTCTTTCTGCCCGGTCGGGAAGCAGGGTTACCAATCTCGTCTATGACTATCCGGGGGAGACATACTATGTCAACCCAGCATATGCGTCAGTTTTCGCTATGATATACGGCACAGTGGAAAATCTTGTCGTGCGGACGCACGGGCAGGTGGAGCTTGCAGGAAGCGGAACATTAATTGCCAATAATATCGATCGATATGGTGCGCTTAAGAATTTCATCGTCCAGCTGGACGGAGACCTCATCCACACCAATACAAATGATCCGCACTCGGCACTTACGAGATACAACTATGGTGTGATGGAAAACGGCTACATCTACGGCAAAAACGGAGCAGGCTATGTTGCCAGAGGAGCTGTGAGCCGCTCGCTGCTTACTGACATGCCTCAGAATGGCAGAGGCAGCACGCATAATATCTATATCCTGCTTGACAGCTGGTTTGAGGCACAGAGCTCCGGAGGTCTGCTCACGGGCTACACATCTAGTCAGACGGGGGCGTTTAACAGCATCTATACAGTAGGAGATTACTATCAGGTAGGCATCGGCGAGGCAAAGACCTATCTGCTGCCGTATACCGCGCTGAAGCTGGTTTCGTCAAGCATCAATGCGACGGCGTTCGACCGGGTGTGGGCGATAGCCAGCCGCAGCTATGAGGAGCAGAGCAAGGTCAATCAGGGCACTACGGCAAAGCTCTACGATATCGAGTGGCAGCGGGAGATGCTGGGTGATGCCTTCGATGTGGAGGGCTGCGTCTCCATGGGCTTTTATCCCCGCCTGGGGCTGCCCGCCTCCATGCAGAGATATCAGGAATATATCCCGCTTCCCGCGCTGGGGCAGGAAGCAGTGCCCTCACTTGTCAGCGACGGCTGGGCGGACGAGCCCTACACGCATGAGCTGGAAAAGGGATATATCAAGCTGCGCCTGCGCAATGACAGCAATCTCCAGATCACAGGCGTGAATATAGACGGGCTGATAACCGAGGTGGTAGCGCAGAGTGCGGCAGAGGACGGGCTATACGATGTGATAGTCAACGCACAGGTAGATCCGGATGATCCTTCATATAAGAGTAAGTATACAGTAAGTTCAGTCTCCTATGTCTCGACCGCCGGTGCCAGAGAGGCAAAGACCAGCTATGAAACGACCGGGATAGAGTTCTGGAAGGGTGTCGGTACAGCCTCGGAGTGGTCTGCCATCAACAATCATATGGACTGGAACTACAAGCTCACGGCGGATATAGACTTTGCCGCGTCCGGGCTTCCGGCAGGCAGCATCACTATAAACGGCGGCTTCACGGTCAGCAATACAAAGCAGTTTACCGGAAAGCTTGACGGACAGGAGCATGTGCTTCGCAATATCACACTTGAGAACATGAGCTATCCGTGGCTGTTCTACTACATAAACGGCGGCGAGCTTTCCAACCTGCTGGTAGAGGATATGCGCATCACCGCCGCAAAGTCTAATGTAAGCTACGGCGGTCTGGTTCGCTATGACTACTATGGCACTATCGAGAATGTGCGGCTGAGGGGATGTGAGCTGGCGAGCGGCGGAGATATGGGCCTCATCGCGGGATATGCCTACTACGGAGCGCTGATAAACTGCTCCGCCACGGACAGCAGTATGAGCGATTCGGGATCAACCCGGCCGCTTTATGCCGGAGGTCTGGTCGGCAATAGTTACTATATGCGCGTAGAGGGCTGCTATACCCGTGATGTCAGCATCAGTATAACCAAATCCCTTGCAGTGAATGGTGTCGGCGGTCTGGCAGGAAGGTCGTACGCTCAGATTATAAACTGCTACGCCCACGGCTCTATCGAGGCAGAGGGAAGTTATGTGGGAGGCATCGTAGGAAAGGGCTTTTCAGGCGTGGACAAATGCTGGAGCTATGTGGATATCCTGCAGACCTCCGGCAACTATGCGGCGGGGCTCTGCGGTCAGGAAGATACCTGCAGGAATGCCATCGCACTGGGCAATGTCTCCGGTGCGGGGGAGGATACGCAGCGCCTTATCGCCACATTTTACACCTCATCAAGCAATGTCAAGGGATATGCCTACAGCGGACAAAGCTGCGGCAAGCTGGGCACAGACGAGCCGGGAGCAGACTATGTAACTCTCCTTTCTGGCGAGGAACTGGGGCGCACAAACACCTGGCAGGATGTGATAAGACTTAATGACGGGTGGGATTATACGCCGGTCTCTCGCGGCTGCACGCCGCTGCTTATCGCAGACTGTGAAAATGAGGAATGGCAGCAGCAGGATATCCCGCTTCCGGGACAGGCTGACGATCCGACGCTTAGGCTGCTGGACGCTCTGTATGATGAAAATGCTGCATATTCCTTCCAGCTGACGGCACAGCTTGAGCATCCTGAGATGCAATCAGATGAGATAATTGCCCTCTATAAGGCGGGTAAGCTGACTGTCACGCTCGACGGCATGGACTTAAGTGATGCGGCGGTCGCGGAGGGAAGAACCGCCGTGGAGCTGTCTGCCGCGGCGGACAGCGAGGCGACTCTGATAGCAGTCGGGACAAATGGCTTTACAAAGGCGCTGGACAGCTACCGATTGAGCATCTCATATACAGAAAGCTCCGGGCGGACAAGAAATCTGGATCTGATGGTGGAGTACAAGACCCCGCTCGGCGAGGTATACCACGTATGGTGGGAAGTAAGT
>CAVJQN010000173.1:8221-8632 GCA_963651635.1 Agathobacter sp. | reverse complement strand
CTCCGAGCATCTCCTCAGTCTCGTCATCATCCATGCCTATGACCACGTCCTCGTCCGTGTCAGCATCGTCCATCACTATAGTTTCCTCATCCGGATCCGTATCGCTTATGAAGCTCTCGTCAGCACCGTCTCCGTACCCGGCGACATTGCCGAGCTCATCATCAAACGTATCTTCGAACTCGTCGTCAAACTCGTCCTCATAGTCATCAGGCTGATTTTCGGTATCGATCCTCACCTCGCTGTACTTCTTCATGCCGGTTCCGGCGGGGATGAGCTTTCCTATCAGGACATTTTCCTTGAGACCTGACAGGTGATCCACCTTGCCGTTGATAGCAGCCTCCGTCAGCACCTTCGTGGTCTCCTGGAAGGACGCCGCCGACAGGAACGAATCCGTCGCCAGAGATGCCTTCG
>CAVJQN010000173.1:0-8203 GCA_963651635.1 Agathobacter sp. | reverse complement strand
CTCCAGCGTATTCATCGTAGTACCGGCAAATACGCCCGAATCTCCCGCATCCTCGACCTTGATCTTCCTGAGCATCTGGCGGACGATGACCTCGATATGCTTGTCATTGATCTCAACGCCCTGCAGACGGTATACCCTCTGCACCTCGCGCAGCATATAGTCCTGCACTGCTCTCACGCCCTGTATACGGACGATATCATGCGGGTTGATGCTTCCCTCGGTGATAGGATCTCCGGCACCTACGACCTGACCCTCCTCGACCTTGATTCTCGATCCGTAGGGGATCAGATAGTCCTTCTTCTCTCCCGTCTCCGGGCTGGTGATCTCGATCTCGCGCTTCTTCTTCGTATCCTTGATGGCTACGATGCCGCCGAAGTCCGCTATGATGGCCAGACCCTTGGGCTTGCGCGCCTCAAAGAGCTCCTCGACACGGGGAAGACCCTGTGTGATATCACCGCCTGCCACGCCTCCGGTATGGAAGGTTCTCATGGTCAGCTGCGTACCGGGCTCTCCGATGGACTGAGCGGCTATGATACCGACCGCCTCGCCTACCTGAACCGCCTGACCCGTCGCCAGGTTGGAGCCGTAGCACTTCGCACATACGCCGTTGTGGCATCTGCATGTCAGGATCGTCCTGATCTTCACCGAGTCTCTGCCATCATGCTCGAGCACCTTCATGATCCTTGCGGCTCTCTTGGGCGTCACGAGCTGATTTTTCTTCACTATGGTCTCGCCGGTCTCGGTATCCACTATATCCTCAGCCAGATACCTGCCTGTCATACGCTCCTGAAGTGTCTCGATGGTCTCCTTGCCCTCCTTGAAGCCCTTGATCTCCATGTAGGGGATCCTGTCCTTGCCCTCGCAGCAGTCTGTCTCGCGGACTATCAGATCCTGCGATACGTCTACCAGTCGCCTCGTCAGATATCCCGAGTCGGCTGTTCTCAGCGCGGTATCGGACAGACCCTTGCGGGCTCCGTGTGCGGAGATGAAATACTCCAGTACGTCCAGACCCTCACGGAAGTTCGACTTGATGGGCAGCTCGATCGTATGACCGGTCGTATCCGCCATCAGTCCTCGCATACCTGCCAGCTGCTTGATCTGCTGATCGGAACCGCGGGCTCCCGAGTCTGCCATCATGAAGATGTTGTTGTACTGATCCAGACCTGTGAGCAGGTCGTGCGTGAGCTGATCATCGGTATTCTTCCAGACCTCGATGACCTCCTTGTAGCGCTCCTCGTCCGTGATGAAGCCGCGGTGGAAGTTCGCCTGTATACGGTCTACCGTCTTCTGCGCGTCGTCGAGCAGCTGCTTCTTGGTCTGAGGCACGGTCATATCCGATATGGATACCGTCATGGACGCTATCGTCGAATACTTGTATCCGATCGCCTTGATATCGTCCAGTACCTCTGCCGTCCTAGGCAGTCCGTGGATCTCGATGACCTTCTCCAGTATCTGCTTGCACTGCTTCTTCTTGACGAGGAAGTCTATCTCCAGCTTGAGTTCATTTTCCGGGAGCGATCTGTCCACAAATCCCAGATCCTGCGGGATGATCTCGTTGAAGAGTATACGTCCTACCGTCGTATCAAGCACTGCGGATGCCTTGCTGCCGTCCTCTCTGGTCTTGGTGAAGCGAACCTTGATCGGCGCATGCAGCGTCACCATATGCTCGTTATATGCATGTATAGCCTCATCCGGCGAGCGGAATATCTTGCCCGCGCCCTCCTCGTTCTCACGAAGCTGCGTCAGATAGTAGATGCCCAGCACCATATCCTGTGAAGGCACTGCTACGGGACCGCCGTCCGAGGGCTTTAAGAGGTTGTTGGGCGAGAGCAGCAGGAATCTGCACTCTGCCTGTGCCTCTACCGAAAGCGGCAGATGGACAGCCATCTGGTCGCCGTCGAAGTCCGCGTTAAATGCCGTACATACCAGCGGATGGAGCTTTATCGCCTTGCCCTCTACGAGGATAGGCTCAAATGCCTGTATGCCCAGTCTGTGCAATGTAGGAGCACGGTTGAGCATGACGGGATGCTCTCTGATGACATCCTCGAGCACGTCCCATACCTCGGTCTGTACGCGCTCTACCATCTTCTTTGCCGCCTTGATATTGTGCGCCGTGCCGTTGGCTACCAGCTCCTTCATGACGAAGGGCTTGAACAGCTCTATAGCCATCTCCTTGGGCAGACCGCACTGATATATCTTCAGCTCCGGCCCTACGACGATAACCGAACGTCCCGAGTAGTCTACACGCTTGCCCAGCAGGTTCTGACGGAAGCGTCCCTGCTTGCCCTTGAGCATATCGGAGAGCGACTTGAGTGCCCTGTTGCCGGGGCCTGTCACGGCTCTGCCGCGGCGTCCGTTGTCTATAAGCGCATCCACCGCCTCCTGCAGCATCCTCTTCTCGTTGCGGATGATGATATCAGGCGCACCGAGCTCGAGGAGCTTGGCGAGACGGTTGTTTCTGTTGATGATCCTTCTGTACAGATCGTTCAGATCCGATGTGGCAAATCTGCCGCCGTCCAGCTGTACCATGGGGCGGATATCCGGCGGGATGACCGGGATGCGGGTGAGTATCATCCACTCCGGCTTATTGCCCGACTTGCGGAATGCCTCTATGACCTCCAGTCTCTTGACGATCTTGGATCTCTTCTGACCCGTGGCGGTCTCCATAGCCTCGGTCAGAGCCGTATGCTCCTTCTCCAGATCTACGGCGCGCAGAAGCTCCAGTATAGCCTCCGCGCCCATGCCCGCGCGGAACTGATCCCAGCCGTACTTCTCCTGTGCGTCTCTGAACTCTCTCTCGCTCATGATATCCTTGTAATGCAGGTCTGTATCTCCTGCATCGAGGACGATATATGCCGCAAAGTACAGTATACGCTCCAGATTGCGGGGCGTGATATCGAGTATGAGCCCCATACGGGACGGGATACCCTTGAAGTACCATATATGTGAAACCGGAGCAGCCAGATCAATATGACCCATACGCTCGCGGCGTACCGAGGACTTGGTGACCTCGACTCCGCAGCGGTCGCAGACGATCCCTCTGTATCTTACCTTCTTGTATTTGCCGCAGTGACACTCCCAGTCCTTGCTCGGTCCGAATATCCTCTCGCAGAACAGTCCGTCCGTCTCCGGCTTGAGTGTTCTGTAATTGATGGTCTCCGGCTTCTTGACCTCGCCGTGTGACCACTTGAGGATCTTCTCCGGAGATGCAAGTCCGATCCTGATCGCGTCAAACGTGAGCGGCTCGTAATTATCCTTTATATCCGGCATCGTCTATTCTCCCTTCACTCATTATCAGATGTATCTGAATATGAAACTGAATCGTCCTCATCGAGGCTTTCCTCATCCAGACCGCTCTCACCGGCAAACTCGCTGTCGCCATAGATATCGCTGTCTGAGTCCACGAGCTCGCCGTCCTTGAACTCCTGAGTGGTGAAGCCCTGTGAAGCGTAGCTGTTCTCCTCGCGATAGCGCCTGTCGCCCTCGATGATGGAATGAATGCTCAAATCGCCATATTCTATATTTTCCTTCAGCTCGACCTCCGTGCCGTCATCCTTGAGCACGCGCACGTCCAGACCCAGAGACTGAAGCTCTCTTATCAGCACCTTGAAGGACTCGGGGATACCTGCCTCGGGGATATTCTCGCCCTTGATGATGGCCTCGTAGGTCTTCACACGTCCGACCACATCGTCCGACTTCACTGTCAGGATCTCCTGCAATGTATGCGACGCACCGTATGCCTCCAGCGCCCATACCTCCATCTCTCCGAATCGCTGACCGCCGAACTGAGCCTTGCCGCCCAGAGGCTGCTGCGTCACCAGAGAGTAGGGACCCGTCGAACGCGCGTGGATCTTATCATCTACCAGATGATGGAGCTTGAGATAATGCATATGACCTATGGATACCGGCGAGTCAAAATACTCTCCCGTACGTCCGTCACGCAGTCTCACCTTGCCGTCCTCTCCGATCGGCACGCCCTTCCAGAGAGCTCTGTGCTCCAGATGCGATCCGAGATATTCCATGATCTCCGGCTCCAGCACGTCCTCGTACTTCGCCCTGAACTCCTCGAAGTCGTCCATGTTGGCATAGTCATTGGCCATGATGAGCAGCGCTCTGATGTCGCTCTCGTCCGCTCCGTCAAATACAGGCGTAGATACATTAAAGCCCAGCACCTTGGCTGCAAGGCTCAGATGCAGCTCCAGCACCTGTCCGATATTCATACGCGAGGGCACGCCCAGCGGGTTGAGCACGATATCAAGCGGGCGTCCGTTGGGCAGATAGGGCATATCCTCCACGGGCAGCACTCTTGATACGACACCCTTGTTGCCGTGACGTCCTGCCATCTTGTCTCCTACGGAGATCTTTCTCTTCTGGGCGATATATATACGCACATTCATGCTCACGCCCGGCTGCAGCTCGTCGGAGTTCTCACGGGTAAATACCTTTGCATCGACCACCGTGCCGTACGCACCATGCGGCAGCTTGAGCGATGTATCTCTGACCTCGCCCGCCTTCTCGCCGAATATGGCTCTCAGAAGCCTCTCCTCCGGCGTCAGCTCCGTCTCGCCCTTGGGCGTGACCTTGCCGACCAGTATATCTCCGGCGCGTACCTCGGCGCCTATCCTGATGATACCCCGATCGTCCAGATCCTTAAGTGCATCGTCGCCGACACCCGGCACATCCCTCGTGATCTCCTCGGGTCCGAGCTTCGTATCACGCGCCGTGCACTCATATTCCTCGATATGGATAGAGGTATATACGTCGTTCTGCACCAGTCTCTCAGACAGCAGCACGGCATCCTCGTAGTTGTAGCCCTCCCATGTCATGAAGCCGATCAGCGGATTCTTGCCCAGCGCCAGCTCTCCGTTGGAGGTAGACGGCCCGTCCGCGATGATCTCTCCCGCCTCGACATGATCCCCCTTGACCACCAGCGGCTTCTGATTGTAGGAGTTGGACTGGTTGGATCTCATGAACTTGGCGAGATGGTAAGTCTCCTTCTCCTTCGTATCATCACGCTTGATGACGATCTCTCCGGAGTCGCTGGTGACTACCTCACCCGCATGCTTTGCCGTAACTGCCGCGCCGGAGTCCACCGCCGCCTTGGTCTCCATGCCGGTCACGACCACGGGAGCCTCGGTAAGCATCAGCGGTACTGCCTGACGCTGCATGTTCGAGCCCATCAGGGCACGGTTCGCATCGTCGTTTTGCAGGAACGGAACCATGCTCGTAGCCACCGAGAATACCATCCTCGGCGATACATCCATCAGATCTATGAGTGACTTCCTGTATGTGGAGGTCTCCTCTCTGAATCTTCCGGATACATTGTTGTTGACGAAATGTCCTTCCTCGTCCAGCGGCTCATTTGCCTGAGCTACATGGAACTCGTCCTCCTCGTCCGCAGTGAAATAGCGCACCTCGTGAGTGACGACCGGGTTGTCCGGGTCGGTCTTGTCCACTATCCTGTAGGGAGCCTCGATGAAGCCGTACTCATTGATCCGCGCGTAGCTTGCCAGTGAGTTGATCAGACCGATATTCGGTCCCTCGGGGGTCTCTATCGGGCACATACGTCCGTAGTGAGTATAGTGTACGTCTCGCACCTCAAATCCGGCACGGTCTCTTGAAAGACCGCCGGGACCGAGTGCGGAGAGTCTTCTCTTGTGTGTCAGCTCGGACAGCGGGTTGTTCTGATCCATGAACTGCGACAGCTGGGAGCTTCCGAAGAACTCCTTGATCGCCGCCGTCACCGGCTTGATATTGATGAGCGACTGCGGAGTGATGCTCTCGATATCCTGAGTCGTCATCCTCTCGCGCACTACTCTCTCCATACGGCTCAGACCTATGCGGTACTGGTTCTGGAGGAGCTCGCCGACAGCTCTGATACGACGGTTGCCCAGATGGTCGATATCGTCGGTATTGCCCACGCCGTACTCGACATGCAGGCAGTAGTTGATGGACGCGAAGATATCTTCCTTCGTGATATGCTTCGGGATCAGCTCGTCTATGTTCCTGGCGATGGCCTCCTCCAGCTCCTCATCGCTGCTGACGGATCCGAGGATCTCCTGCAGCAGCGGATAGTATACCGGCTCGTTGATGCCCAGCTCCTTGAGCTTTTCCTCACCGAGCTTCACATAGCCGCGGATATCCACCATCATGTTGGAGAGCACCTTGATCTTGCGTCCCTCCTCGGCTCCCTCTACATATACGTAGGGTATGCCCAGATCCTGTATCCTCTGCGCCAGCTCTATATTGTCCTTGTTGATCAGCGTACCGGCTGCAGCGATGAGCTCTCCGGTGGACATGTCAATCACATCCTCGGCGAGCACATGGCCTCTGAGGCGGTATTTGAGATTCAGCTTCTTGTTGTATTTATATCTTCCGACGCGCGCCAGATCGTAGCGCCTCGGATCAAAGAACATCGCATTGAAGAGACTTTCCGCGCTCTCCACCGACAGCGGCTCACCCGGACGGATCTTTCTGTACAGCTCCAAGAGACCCTCCTGATAGTTGGAGGAGGAGTCCTTGCCGAAGCTCGCCTCTATCTTGGGCTCATCACCGAACATGTCGATGATGTCCGCGTTGGAGCTCAGTCCCAGAGCGCGGCAGAAAACGGTGATCGGAACCTTGCGGGTTCTGTCCACACGTACATAGAAAACGTCATTGGAATCAGTCTCGTACTCGATCCACGCGCCCCTGTTCGGGATGATCTGGCTGGCGAAGAGCTCCTTGCCCAGCTTGTCATGCGACTTGGTATAGTAGATACCCGGAGAACGCACGATCTGGCTGACGATAACTCGCTCTGCGCCGTTGATCACGAAGGAACCCGTATCCGTCATGAGCGGAAGGTCGCCCATGAAGATCTCGTGCTCGTTGATCTCGTCCTTATCCTTGTTGATCAGTCTCACGGTGACCCGTATAGGCGCCGCGTATGTCGCATCGCGTTCCTTGCACTCGTCGATCGTGTACTTCGTATCTTCCCTGCACATCCTGTAGGATACGAAGTCCAGACTCAGATGCCCTGCGACATCCTCGATCGGGAAGATATCATGGAACACTTCCTTGAGACCATCGCCCAGAAACCACTCATATGATGCTTTCTGGATCTCGATGAGGTTAGGCATCTCCAGAACTTCCTTCTGTCTGGAGAAGCTCATCCTTATGCCCTTGCCGGCTTTGACCGGCCGCATATTGCTTTTTTCCATGGACGTTTTCACCTCTTCTAAAAATTATGTACATTTGCGACGAACCGTGCTATAATGCGCTTGTGTAAGCAAGGTACGGCACAATAGCGCAAATTTTATATTAACATCTATCTTGTCAAGCGTCAAGGTTCATGTTATGATTGTGCATCCTTGATTATGATCTTCCGATGAGGGAGATTTTTTTTGCGCATAGTGCACATAAGGCGGGCGGAGCGCCGCGGCATCCTTGTCATCATCCGCCATTGATGCTATACTTTGTTGCGCTGTTTATCACGTATATATCGGGAGGAAGTCTCATGTCAGTCCTTAAAATAATAGGTATCATTCTTCTGATACTGCTTGCTCTTATGGTCGTCCTGTACTTTGTAGGCTCAAAGATGCAGAACCAGCAGATAGAGCAGGAGCAGCTGATACAAAATGCCAAGCAGACAGTCAGCATCCTGACCGTGGACAAGAAGAAGATACGATTTAAGGAGGCAGGGCTGCCCGCCATGGTATATGAGAGCGCCCCCAAACGCATGAGCGTCCTCAACCCCAAACTGCCCATAGTCAAGGCCAAGATCGGGCCGAAGATAGTCAATCTCATCGCCGATCCTGCGGTATATGATATGATTCCGCTCAAGACTGAGTGCAAGGTGGAGATCAGCGGTATGTATCTGCTCAATATAAAAACGGTTCGCGGCAAGGCGGTCGCAGTACCCAAGAAGAAGAGCTGGAGACAGAAGGCGGCGGATTTCGTAAAGCGAGGCGGACATGAGCGCGGGTAAGCGCGCGAAGCAGGCTTGGCAAGCCGGATAAAACGCAACAGGTTTCTATACAAAGATATATCCCGGGAAGCTGCATGTAAGGCTTTCCGGGATTTTTCATATGCTTTTTTGCAGAATTTGTCTGGTTTGGAAAAACCATTGACAGCGCGCTTGGCCTTTGGTATTTTGTAACCAGATTTCCAAGTGGTAATTCATAACCAAGAATTCGCTTTGTGAGATGGCAGGAAAACGTAGAGA
>CAVJQN010000172.1:0-12719 GCA_963651635.1 Agathobacter sp. | reverse complement strand
AGAGACTATTTCCGGCTCTACAAGGCAAGCAAGAATATCGTCGTGACCGAGGACTGCCGCTCGGGCGGGAGACATCAGAAGACCACAGCCGTGGACGACGGGATAAAGCCATATGAGCAGATGTCCCGGCAGGAGCTGGTGGACGAGATCATAAGGATAAAGGCAGAGACGCAGGCTGCCCGGGCAGACGGGACAGCCCAAGCTGTCGGGATGATTCAGACAAAGAGAGGGTGATCTGTCTTGTGGAAAAGAATCGCGATAATCACAGCAGCGCTTGGCGCCGCGGCGATCTCTTTATTTACCGGCTACGGCGTGTGGCATGCAAAGAACCGGACGCCGTCATTTGAGGTCGGGGGATATATCCTTCAGGGAGATCGCGAGGATGTGAAGCAACTGTATTTTGAGGCGGGGGAAAGCTATACGAGCACCCTGTCCGGCTTAGTGCGCTTCAAGGATACGGCAGGGAACGAGGAGACGATATCCAAAGAGAGCTTCGTCCACCTCGACGATGGCAGCGTCATGGCGTTGAGCGACGGCATACTGCTGGACTTTGACGATCTCTCCGACAACTTCATCAACAACTACTTTATCACTGCAAAGCTGCGCATATCCGAGGCGGGAGGCTCGTATACAGCCGAGACGACAGCCGGATCCATGAAATTCGGCGAACATCTCTGGAAGCTGTCAGATCAGAAATACATGATCGAATCTCCCGTGCTGAAGGTGCATCTGTCCGAATCGGATGTCCGCGAGGTGAGCGGATATACGCAGATCATGATAACACAGGATCAGATCGTCCATATACTGACACCTGACAATCTGTGGATGACCATATCCGAGGACTGCTTTATAGAGACGGCGGGAGGCGTCAGGATATATCCTGCAACGCAGCTTATAGACAACGGAACCAACAAGCTGTCTCTGGCAAAGCTCTCCGTCAGCACGGAGGACTCCATCGTCCTCACGGAGGACGAGACCAGAAGACAGATAGTGCCGGAGCTCAATATCGAGGCGATAGACGGCGCTGACGGAGAAAACGGCACAGACGGTCAGGTCGGTCAGAACGGCGAGGCGGGCAGAGCCGGAGAGGCAGGAACGAACGGCAAGACAGGCGCGACGGGTCAGCACGGACGAACGGGCGCGAGCGGAGAAAGCGGAAGCACGGGTGCCAGCGGAGCCGCGGGAGCCGCAGGCGCATCAGGCTCGGACGGTTCCGGCGGCAGCGGCGGCAAGAACGGCGGCAACGGCTCTGCGGGCAAGGATGCCGTGACGGAGAGCTCTACCAACAGCGCTCTGCCGACTGTGACCATCACGGACTGGCAGATATCCGCTACGGGACTGAAAGGGACGCTCTCTGTCACGGACGCTGGAGGATTTCTGACGGCCATCAGCGAGCTTACGGATTATCAGACCAGATATCCCGGCAGGGTGACGATCACCAATGCTCAGACGGGAGCGGTGATCTCCTGCTACGAGGCGGTACGGGACGAGGCAGGAGGATATACTATCCCGGACGGTGATACGGCGAACTTCGACGGCTTCTATCAGGGCGCGGAGGAGGTCTATTTCGCTACAAAGGACAATGTGCTGGAGCCGGATACGCAGTACTGCCTGTCAGTCACGGCTTACTATAAGGCGACGGACCAGACGGGTCTGGTATATTCACGTGAATTTATAAGCCGTATCTTCTATACGGACTCGACGGGAGTATACCTGTCCGCCGACAGTGCCGGGCAGGAGAGCCTTGATGTACTGGCAACGCTCTCGGCGGACTATGAGTACAGCCTTGCCTCTGCCACGGTTTATCTGCTGACACCGAGCCAGAACAAGGTATTTACCACAGCCTCTATGTCGGACACGTCCAGCTATATCGGAAGCTATGAGCTGAACTTTGAGGATCTGCAGGATCATGCCGTCTTTGAGAACCTCACGCCCAACACCTCCTATGTGGCACGCGTATATGTGGAAACCACCGGAGGTCTCAGGACACTGACAAGTCAGGCGCTGGAGCTGAAGACCCTCAAGCGCGCACCCGTGACGGATACGGGCGCTGTACCCACGGTGACCTACAACCGCACCACGGGCGCATTTGAGGTATACCGTCCCGTAGTTACGGACACGGACGGCGGAGCGGTCGGCTACACCTATACGGCATACAGACTGGAGGGCGGCAGCTGGGTGAGCGAGAAGACGCGCCGGATAGACGTGTCCGCCGGAGAGCCTGTGGAGTTTCAGCTGCAGTCCGGCGAGACCTACCGCTTCGGAGTGGAGCTGGAATTTTATGACAATGAGAAGAAGGTATATTACGACCTCGGCACGAGCGCGGATATCAGGTCCGAGGGCGACAGCATGCCCAAGATCACGCTGACGGCGGAGGACAGCGGCATAGACTGGAACAAATACAAGGGACTGCTGCGGATCGCGCTGGGACAAAAGAGCAGCATGACGGTGGATGCGACCCATCCGATGAAGCTGGAGTTCTATGCGGATCAGGTACAGAGCGAGTCAGTCACACTGGTGGACGGCAATCCCGTCAAGGATGCCGATGAGAACCGATATACCATCACATTAAACACCAATACACTGAGCACGAGCCAGATCGACGTAAGTCTGGATCTGATGAATCTGTGCAAGAATACGAACTATTCCATCACGATATACGGATATCTGGATGTGGGAGACGGCAACGGGGCGGTCAGCCGCACAGTAGGAACAGTCAGCTTCCGTACCTACGATACATTGACGCTGAGCGCAGCGTGGAGCACTCCCGAGGACTCCGACACGTCGATAGGACGCACGCTGGCGCTGAGCGTGCAGGACAGCCGCGCCACAAGCATCAGAACCGACTATGCCATAGAGGAGCTGAAGGAGGGACAGGTGACTGTGGAGCTCTTCAGCGGCACCGGCGTCGGCAAGCTCAGGATAGCACAGAAGAACTTCAACGATACGGACGATCTCAACTGCCTGTTCAGCACGGGACTGGATATCACGGAGGATACCTTCGGCAGCCCGCAGCTCAGCTCCTCGGGCAACTATACACTCACGGTCAGCGCGGTGACGGACCGCAGCTACGGCATGTCGAGCCTAGGCTATGTGAACACCTTTGAGTCCGTGCTCAATGCATCGGAGGTGGTGGTCGCCGAGCCTACTCCGCCCGATCTGCTGGCAGACTCCGCACAGGGCGTCAAGGCGACCGCGATCAGCAACAAGGATGCCGCGACCTACGGCGGCAGCGTGGACGATGCATTGCCCGACGACGCGATCGTGGGCTATCTGCTGGAGGCAAGCTATGACAATGTGCAGCGCATAGGCAAGAGCATCACCTACTATGCGTTTGAGTACAATACCTTCTTCAATGCGCTCGCCAGTCAGGATCCGCTTCAGGTCGACGGCGCGCCGCTGATGAAGATGACGCTGAGCATAGACAGCGGCAGCGACTCCGTGCCCAAGGTGGCAGTCCTGTTCGGAGGCACGAAGTCCGAGACGGGACCGTACAGAAACGGATATTACTGCTACTTTGCGGGAGAAGCGAACCAGCCCGGAGCGTCTCTGCTGTCAGGCATGGGGCGCGGCTATCGCTATATCTTCGCCTACACGGTGGAGTACAGCGCCGGAAGCTCGGGCGAGGGAGAGACCGTCAGGACATATCCCTACGACCATCGCGAATATGACAATTACAACAATCTGTACGGCGGTGTGAAGGAAAACGGCATCAGGATAGGAAACAAGGTCGCATATATCCTCAACTCGGGGATGTGTGAGGCTCCGGCACAGATGCCTGATTTCCATACCTATATATACAGCTCGGAGCATGACGCGCTGGCGAGTGCCAGTGCCACCACGGCGACGGGCAATGTCACCATCCACTACACGTGGCGCGACCCGGACAGGCTCATAAATACGGACAATACCGACAGCAACACACGGATATTCTGCGATAATACCGGCACTGGCACGACTATGGAGCAGAAGATACAGCAGGACGGCGTATCCGACACGCAGGGCTGGTACGAGGCGAGGATCCCCTATGTCATGGTCAAGGGCAGTGATACTGCGCTATCACCGGAGGTTGACGTCACCGAATACCGGGTGGATTACAGCAATATGCTGAGCCGCTTCGGCATGGATGCGGACGCCGACAGCTATCCGCTGTGCACTGTTCCGCTGGACTGGTCATGGGACAGACAGTTTGAGACGAACGGATATGACGGCGTGATGCTGACTATGGAGCCGCACTACGATGAGAACTATATCGCTTTCCGCTTTGACGAAAGCGACGAGCCGAGCAGTGCGCTCATCTCAAGAGGCATCGCCATGCAACTCACGTTCACGACCGCGGACGGCGGCAACAAGAAGGAGTTTTTGCTGCAGATGGTCTCCGAGGCGGGCAGGAAGTATGTAAGGCTCGCGACGGGACTGCTGGGCAGTGAATATCTGCAAAAGGACTTCGTGGTGACCGGGGCTAAGATGCTGTACGACACGGGCGTGCAGGGATGGAGCGTGCTGGAGAGGTCGAATACGCATTTCGCGCTGCAATATAAAAACAGCGCCAACGCGCCGGAGGTATTTACCCCGTCCAACTATATCGGTGCGAGCACACTGGACAGCTCGCCTGCCAACGGAGCGCTGCTCTCACTGGGCAGCACATTCTCCGCATCCCAGCTGCGCGGCGTGATAGCAGCCTCCGCGCTCACCGATACGAAGCTGGTGCTGCATTCGTACAACGATATAACGGCCAATACATGGTACTACCGCTATCTCTATCCGACACAGCTGGGCGTGGACGCGGGAAACAGCCAGAATGTATCCCAGCTGAGCGGGCAGTATCTGGTGCCCAAGGAGGTCGCGGCCTACAGCCTCAGCTTCGTCAATGACGACAACAAGGGCTCTCTGAGCGAGATGACGCCGAGCATAAACAAGCCGGACTTCAATGTCAGCAGCACCGAAATAGTCATAGACGACATCAATGTATCCGGCTTCACACAGGACGGCGGCACTATCTATGTGGCGGCATATACCGACCGCGACAGCGCCGAGGATCTGAGCAGCGGACAGGCAGCTTTCGCGGAGATAAAGATAGGCTCAGACGGCAAGCCGGTCGATACAGATCCGGTCACGCTCGCGGAGCTGGAGGGGATGACGAGATACTATCTTGCATTCTTCTATATCAAGGACGACGGCAGCAGAGTATTGCTCTTGAACTCGGATACGGCGCAGACCGCCATCTATGAGGTGGTGACCAGCGACTATGCGGTGATCAATGTGACCGAGCTGAACTATCGCAATGACAGCTACTTTGACAAGGCGATCGAGGCGACCTTCACGGTCAGCCGTATCTTCAATCTGCGCATGACCTATGACATATATGCGAGCGAGATGGACGCGGCAAACGGAGGTACTCCCGTGCTGTCCAACGACGAGATGGCGAGCGGCGATGAAAATGCCATCCTCAACGCGCCGACCACGCTCGGCTACCAGAACCGCATGAGCATCAATCTGATGCCGAGCAGCGCACGCTCCAAGCTCAAGCCCGGTACGACATACTGGCTCAAGCTGAACGCATGGGAGACAAACGGCACGGACGCGGGCAGCACTGTGGTTCCATTTACCATCACGGCGGTAGGCAACTACGACGCGCTTATATATGTAAGCGACGCGACCAAGGACAGCATCAAGTTCCAAGTGACTATCAACGACCCGCAGTTCACCCTCATGGGGCGCTACGGAGGCAGCGAGAACGGTACCGCGCTCTATGCGGTGCGCTTCACGGACGGAGAGGGACGCGTGCTGAAGACCTCATATGATGAGGAGGTATACAGCGCCTCCGAGCTGAGGAAGGTATTTGTACTTGATGACGATACGCTGCTCAACGACAGATACGGGCTGGAGATCAACAAGCAGATGCAGGAAAATACCGCCTACAGCCTCAACATATATGCCGTGCCGGACGACGATCACGACGGCAGGATAGAGCTGGACGGGGAGAGCCTGGGATGGGAGAGTTTCTTTGACAAAACCGCCTCCGATTTCAAGGCCAGCGGCGAAAAGCTCCAGAAGATCATATCAGACTTCTGGCATACGGACACCACCTCCGCCTCGAGCGCATCGGAAAAGCTCCTGCTCATAGCGACGAAGCAGCAGAAGACTCTGCCTGATGCAGGCTGGATACTGAACGAGGACGGAGTATTCGCGCTGAGGTACAGCCCGACCACGCTGCGCATCCAGTTCGATGAGAGCCTGGGTCTGCTGGACGACGAGCCGGTATTCAAGCAGATAGACTGGTATGTAAACGGAAGGTCGACAGCCGGAGTACCCGTCAATCTCAGCGGACAGTCGCTTTATTCAAAGGGGGACGTGCTGCTGTGCGAGAGAGACGGAAGCGACGGATACAGCGGATATTACTACGATATACCGAGCGATATCGGACAGGGTATCTATACCATAGTGCTCCAGTTCCGTACTCAGGAGGGCTCGGCGGCGCCGGACAGGACGATCACCTGCCGAGGCGGCGTATAAACAGTAAGGAGGCTGCTTGATATGAAGTCGATGCGAACATTTAAGAGAGCGACATGGTTCCTGTTTTCCATGCTTGCATTTGTGGTAGTGTCCGCATTTTCCGCGATGGGCGTGACTGCATACAGAACCTCGGCGGCGCGCTCACCGGGTATAGAGCTCTCGTCGGGGACTGTCATATATGACAGCACGGCATCACCGATACAGCTGTCAGGCAGCGCAGTAGTCACCAGTGAGAACGGGAGCTATTCACTCGGACAGGAGGATACCAGCATACCGCTGGGCACCCACACGCTGGCATATGACGGCACGGGCGTGCGGATATTCGGCGGAGGCTACAGGATAGACGCGGACGGCTCCGTACACAGCGTAGCTGACGGGGATGTATATACGGATCTGACCGACGGAGCCATATTCAAGCTGGCTGACCGCCGCTACGCGATTGCCTGCTCATCGATATCCGATACGAACCATGTGTTCAGCTCGGAGGGGTATCTGTTTATATCCATAGATATGGTGGGCAATGCCAGGCTTTATTCCAACAATATGAGCCTGAAGACGACGCAGCCCACCACGATACAGGCGGGCTCCATGGTCTTTGACATCGCCAACGAGCTGCTGGGCATAGGCAGTCAGAGCTTTGATCTGCAAAAGCTGATAGGCAGCACCAACACCTACGACTCGGGTATCTACAAGGCGATAGACGACCCGCAGACACCTGACTCCATCGATCTGACCATACGCGGAGGAGCCGGAGGCAACGGAGGCACAGGCGGCGCCGGCGGCACGGGAGGAAACGGAGGCATCGGCGGAGCCGGCGGCACGGGCGGCGACGGCGGCATGGGCGGCATCGGAGGAACGGGCGGTACAGGCGGCGCAGGAGGCAACGGCGGACGCGGCGGTGCGGGAGGCAACGGCGGTCAGGGCGGAGCCGGAGGAACAGGCGGCTCGGGAGGAGCCGGAGGAGCCGGAGGTACGGGAGGCTCGGGCGGTATAGGAGAGGATCAGGACGTGGTACAGATCGTGATGCTCAAATCCGTCAAATCCGAAACCAGCACCAGCCTTACGGTCAACTACTACTTCGTGGATCCCTTCGGGACGCTCGGCATGGTCTATCTGGAGCTGCACGAGGCATCGGAACTGCCGGCGTCGATACGCGCACTGTATGAGGATGAGGACAGGCTCTATGACGACTACTGGGACGGAGATACCTACCGCAGAACCTCGGTGAGCACCTACGACAGCTCCTATATCTTCAACGGTCTCGAGCCGGGGACGGAATACTACGTCGTGATGGGACACGTCAGTGAGAATCCCGACACGGGAGAGACTGAGCGGACGCTGGACGACTATTTCAAGGTCTCCACGAGGGCGCACAAGAACTCTCTGACCATCTCCGATGTGGACTCCTCATCGGTGGGATTTCTCCTGAATCTGGAATCAATTGATACGGACGCCGCGAGGATCATGGTCAAGGACACGACATCGGAGCTGGAACTGACCGAGGACGAGATAGAGACAGCAGTCTATACGGGATACAGCGATTTTCTGGACGTAGATGAGGAGATACTGGCGGGGATGAAGACCATCACGCTCGTAGTGCTGGACTCATCGGACAAAACTATCCTGAAGGCAAGATGCACCAACAGCTTCTATGACGGAACTACTCAGACCACGAAGCAGAGCCTCACGGGCGAGAGAGCGGTTGTAGATGCATCTGCGGCAAATACATCATCGGGCTCGTCATCGCAGAGCGGCGCATCGGGGTCATCCTCGTCGAATACGTCGAACACGGCGGCGAACACAGCGACAAACACGACGACGGATACGACGGCGAATACAGCGACGGATACGACTACAAATGCGGCGACGGATACGGCGACTGCTGGAAGCGCATCAGATAGCAGTACGTCAGATAGCAGTACGTCAAATAGCAGCACATCAGACGGCAGTGGAGGCTCGAACAGCAGCACATCGGGGGATTCCCCGTCAGGAGATGCCGCAGCGGGAGATACCGCAGCATCGGGCGGGACATCCGACAGCGCGGAATCAGGGAGCGCGACAGGAGATACCGCATCAGCGGGAGGTACATCGGGAGATACGACTGTGGGAGGCGCATCATCCGGAGGTACTGCATCTCAGTCTTCGTCCGGCGAGGCCGTCATAGAGATAGTTTCAGACGCACCTGAGGAGGGCGCGGCGCAGCAGGACGGTGATGAGACTGTCGTGGAGATCGTCAGGGACGACAGCGCAGGCTCCGCATCATAGGACTACGGAAAGGAATTGTTGGATTATGGAGGGTTTATATTCTGCTGTGCTCGGTGCGATAGGCTGGATGCTGGGTCTGGCTCTGCTGGGCACGGGTATCGGTCTGGGTCTGCTGGGCGCGAAGGTGGCGGAGGCTGTCGGACGCAATCCCGAGACCAAGGATGATGTGGTGCGAAGTGCCATGACGGTAGTGCTTGCCATGGTGATCCTGTTCGTGCTGCTTCTGGCATTTGTATTTATACTGCTGTACTTCAACCCGTTTGCGGTATGAGACCGGCGGCTGAGGATAAGAGGAGGGTTGCGGCATGGCATATGCGATATATATAGCCGCCGCGGCGGTTATCGGACTTCTGATAGGCTTCGTGGCGCTGTCCGTTCTCTGGCTGAAAAGCACGGTCATGAAAAATATCCGCAGCAGGACGCTGGGGCTTATCTCCGTATATGACGAGCTGCTGGAGGAAAAGAGCCGCGAGCTGACAGAACTTTCGGAGCATGACGCGTCGCAGAGCAGGAAGGCAGAGGAGACGGAGGCAGCAGCGGTCGGTCGAGGGAATATACCGCTGCGGACGGGCGATGGTGCAGCGGCGCTGAGCGCCGCTCAGATGCTGGAGATAACGGAGCGCTCCGGAGGTGCGGTATACCGTGAGCGCACACTCGGCAGTGTATACAGGAAGATACGGGAGAGCTTTGCCTTTGATCCGAATGAGATACTGGCGGAGCTGGAGGCTGAGAAGGCGCAGAAATCACAGAAGACCGGGTCTCCGGCGGGACGTCTGCTGCGGGAGCTGAGCCCCGATACCATATACCGACTTTCGTCCATGCCCCGCGAGATACAGGAGGCGATACTCAGGGAGGTGCTGGATGATGAGGGCACAGCTCTGCTTAAGGAGTATATGCAGACGCACAGGACATTTGGCACGCTGGACTTTTATGATTATCTCAGGCTTCGGGCGGCATGCGAGCCGGATACGGCTTATCTGCATATACCGCGAGGCATATGGGCGGGATGTACGAAATACGGCGGAGCAGAGATCGTCCCGGACGATGAGATCTGCGAGGGCTTCTGTCTGGAGGAGAGCAATATCCTCTACGATTACAGCATCAGGATGAGGGAATTGAGCTAATGGAGCATACGATCAGCGATGTGATCGACAGAAAGATCACACAGATAAAGCATGGCACCAACACCTACGGGGTCGGCAGGGTATCTCTCGTGCGCGAGTATATCGTGGAGGCAGTAGGTCTGGACGATGCGGCATATTTTGAGCATGTGCTCATAGGCGACCACGCGGAGGGATATATAGACGCGGTGCGGCAGGATAGCGTGCTCATCGCGCTCACGCGCATGGATGGACGGATACATGTCGGCGACAGGGTGCTGGCTACGGGAGAGGAATTTGCCGTGCAGTACTCGCCGCTATCCGTAGGTCATATCGTAGATATCTTCGGAGAGGACAAGCTCGCGGGCAAGAGGCTGGGAGAGCTGGCGGATATACCAGTCGAGTGCGCGCCCATACCCATCATGGACAGAACCGCAGTGACGCGCCCTCTGCATACCGGCATCACCGGCATAGATATGCTCTATCCGATAGGGCGCGGTCAGAGACAGCTCATAGTCGGAGACAAAAAGACAGGCAAGACGCAGATCGCGCTGGACACGATACTGAACCAGCGCGGCGGTGATATGCTCTGCATCTATACGGCGATAGGCAAGACCAAAAAGGAGGTCAAGGACATCTACAGCCAGCTCCTGTGCCGAGGCGCGATGGAATATACGATCATCCTCGCGGCTTTCAACGACGATTGCGCACCCGTGCTGCAAAATACGCCCTACGCGGCGATGTCGATAGCGCAGAGCTATCTGCGAGAGGGCAGGGACGTGCTGGTGGTGCTGGACGATCTCAAGCGCCACGCGGATGTATGCCGTGAGATAGCGCTGCTGATGGGCAAGACACCCGGCAGAGACGCCTATCCGCCGGATATATTCTACGCGCACTCGCGGATGCTGGAGCTGGGCTGTCAGCATATGAACGGCGGCTCAATCTCGGTGCTGCCCATATGCGAGACCAAGGGCGGCGATATCACCGACTATATCTCCACCAACATCATCTCCATCACCGACGGGCAGATAGTGCTCTCGGCAAAGAACTTTGAGAAGGGACAGAAGCCCGCCATCAACTACGGACTGTCGGTATCGCGTCTGGGCGGCGCTGTGCAGACCCCGGAGATGAAGAAGGCGGGTCCTCCGATACGGCGCGAGCTGCTGGCATATCTGGAGCAGCGGGAGATCTTCGAGCTGGCCAATGCTGACGAGATGAGCGAGTCGCTCAGAGAGAGGATGCGCCGCGGAGCTATCATACTGGAGCTGCTGTGCCAGCCGAAATATGCCGTCCGAGATCCCAAGACTATGCTGGATATGATGGCGAGCCTAGGAGGCGGACGATGAATGTCAAGGCGGTAGTCAAGGTGATGAACTTCCACGCGCTGCTCAGAGTGGACGCGTCGGGGCGGCAGGCGATGATGTATGCCACGATGGAGGAGGAGCTCTCCTCGATGATGCGTATCATCCAGAGCAACCGCAATCTCAAGCTCGACAAGATCATACGCCTGCCGGATGCATCGCTCCCGGTGCTGCGTATATATCTGGGCAGCGATCTGGGCTTCTGCGGCAGCATTAACACCTCCGTGTCCTCGGTGCTGCAGCACGACTCCGGCTCGGAGAGGATAGTCATAGGAAAAAGACTGCACAGACCGGCGCAGGTCAGCCTCTTTCTCACACAGGAGGAGTACCGGGATCACTTTGAAAATGTGCGAGGATATCTGGAGAAAGCGGTGAGAGAGCGCTGCTGGTCGGCGGTGGAGGTGGTCTATAACCATTATTACAATGTCACCTCGATAAAGCAGGAGATAAAGCGTATATATCCGCTCGCCACGCAGGAGGATGCCGGGCAGGTCAATGAATGGGATGATTTCGAGATAGAGGGCGACGCGGAGCGACTGCTGGAGGATATGACGATCTCCTGTCTGATATATGAGATGCATATCGCTGCGGCGAGTGCCTATGCCTCGGAGAATATCATGCGCCAGAATGCCACCTCCGAATCGCTGAAGAAGCTGGAGGAGATAGATGCGGAGACGACAAGGGTCGCGCGCAAGGAGAAAAACCAGGCGGCATTTAAGAAGACCATAGACAGCTTTGTGAAGCAAAGGTCATTGAAAGCGGCGGAGCGGTAGTACATAAAAACTTCGTCTGTATGGATGATATGTTGCAGATGAAAGGATAAGGTCAGAGGTATGAAAGATACACAGAAAAAAATCAATATATCTGCAAGCGAATCGGGGCAGGAGGAGGACTTTGTGCTGACACAGGCATTTCGCAGGCAGCGTCAGGAAAGGCTCTCCCAGCAGGCAGGGGACGCGGGAGGAGAGGACGGTGATGACGGTATAGGCTATGTTATCTCGGTATCGAGCCTCAAGGTGGAGCTTTTCTTAAAAACCGGCGATATCTGCATACGTGACCTGCTATATACACAGCGGGACGGAGAGAGATATCTCTTTGAGGTGCAGGAGATCAGCGGCTCGATAGCCACCGCGATATGCTGCGGGCAGACGCGGGGACTGAAGCGCGGTATGCCGGTATATCCGCAGAGAGAGGGTCTGCAGGTCGCCTACGACGACCAGATACTCGGGCATGTATTCAGCTCATACGGAGATACCATAGACGGAACGAGCCTCGACCATCCGCATATGCGCAACATTTACGACAAATCGCTGTCCATGAGCGAGATAGTGATAGACGGGGATATCCTCTGGACGGGCATCAAGGTGCTGGACTTCTTCGCGCCCATGCGCAAGGGCTTCAAGATGGGCCTTTTGGGCGGAGCGGGCGTCGGCAAGACGGTGCTCATAAAGGAGCTGATTCACAATGTCTATCAGGG
>CAVJQN010000171.1:0-5089 GCA_963651635.1 Agathobacter sp. | reverse complement strand
TTTTCAGCTGCGCCGGTCGCCCGCCCGCAGCCGTGACATTTCCATGTTCAGTCTTAGCCCTCGCTCTGCGCCTTGCGCTGTGCGATAGCTGCCGAGTACTCAGCCACCTTGTCAGCGTCCAGCTTGTAGAACAGGAACAGCAGTACAGCGCCGACTGCTACGAAGCCCGTGGTGACCATAGTGAAATATGTCGCGATGCTGGTCACCTGTGCAGAAGTCATCTCCATCGTCGCGTCGAAGCCTACACTTCCGAGAACGCCTGCTATCAGGATACCCTTGATCATGATCGGCACCTTGATGGATATATTGCTCAGTCCCATGAAAGCTCCTGCCGCGTTCTTGCCCGTTACGTACTCGGAGTAGATGGTGCAGTCCGAGAATACGACCGGCGAGCATGTCATCGACAGCGTATATCCTGCCTGATAGATGCACATGAGCAGCAGCGTGATGTACGGAGTCATCGTATGCGTCATAAATACCAGACCCATCGCCAGTATGACCGCACCGTATCCGTAGAGCAGCGTCATCTTCGCGCCGAGCTTGGATATGATCTTGCGTGCCGAGTAGGACACTGCGACTGCCACGAAGTTGGAGGTCAGCAGATATACAGACATCAGACCCGGGTTCTTCGCCACGTATGTCCAGTAGTAGACTGCAAATGATGTCGAGAATGACGTTCCTACCGCTGCGATGGTATATGCAACCAGGAATATCACGATATACGGATTGACCTTGAGCGCATCCCACAGGCTCGCGCTCTTTGCCTTGCCGTTTGCGCCCTCTGCAGCCTTCTGAGCCGCCACGCGCTTTGCTTCCTCCTCCGGCGTCTCCTCATATCCGTCGAACATGAAGAAGTGTGCGGCATATCCTGCTACCATCAGGCAGGCAAATGCAAATGCACATCCTGCGTATCCGTACTGCTCTCCGAGTGCTCCCGAGATGAGCGATACTACAAACGGGCCCACGTATGAGTATGCTATCCTCGCTACCGATGTCCATGTGGTACGGTTGGACGAAAGAACTGCGCGATCCTCAGGTGTCCTTGACGCAACGGAGATCATCGTCATGTTTGCTATATAGGGGATATTCCAGCAAATATGCGAGATGATGGCGCCGATACAGATGACGGCGATGGCTAGAGTGCCTGTGCCTATCTTGAAGAACATGAATGTATAGAAAATCGGAACTACCCACGGGATGACTATCAGCCACGAGCGATAGCGACCCCACTTCATCGGCTTGATTGTATTGAGCATGATGCCGTATACCCACGAAAGCGCGGCATCCACGCCCGAATAGATCGTTGAGATCAGTGATACCTCCGGCATCGAGAACATAGCGATATTGGTCAGGAAATACTGGAAATAGTACGTCTCGATACAGGTCATCAGCGAAAAGCCCGCGTCGCCGATACCGAAAAACCGCTTTAGCGCCGGGCTCAGCCCATTGCGTTTCTTCTCCTCACTCATTTGAATCCTCCCTTCACTTTAGCCCCTAACATGTTCAATCTGTACAGAATGATTCCCCTTTGTTTACTATCTTATATGCAGTTTTTCGAAAAGTATTGCGCCACTGTGTCTATGCCGCGCTGTCCTTTTGCCGCATTTTGCGGTATATTAAAAATGAAAGCATGCGCAAGTAGCCCGCGGTTCGCAGCAATCCGCTCTGACTTCGTGCTACGCACTTGTCAGTCGCGGGCTGCTATCGCATGGGCAGTGCTAATGCTTCTCTTCGGCGACATGCGCCTTGACAAGCAAAGCCACTGCCTCAGTATTGCGAATGCTTGTCCGGATTGCGGGAGCGCAACGCGCGGAGCAATCCGGTGTCTTAGCATCCACTTAGTATAAGGAGTGCGCCATGACTGACCGCAATACCAACTACGACGGCTTCCTGCTGTCGCTCAATCTCATATATGAAAAGCTGCACGAGATAGGCATCCCCGTGACGCGCCCCGCGAGCGACCCGCAGTACATACTGTCCGGCGCCATGCTTTATACCGATATGTCCGGACTGAAGCAGGACTTCTGCTATCTCACGGACATCGAATACCTGCGGACACATCCGGTGGATATCCCCGGCATCAGGATGGTGGTGATGGGCAAGCCGACTGAGGGAGAGACCTTCCCCGGGCTCTCCTGCCTGTTCATATCCAAGAGCTACACCACTATCTTTATCCTGAATATGCTCCAGCAGATATTCATGAACTACAACAATCTGGAGCGGCGCCTGACCAGAGTGCTGATAGAGGGCGGCGGGCTGGACGATATATGCCGCATAGCGATCGACCACTTCGGCGTGCCTGTCTTCATACATGACGCGTACTACCGTATCCTCGCCTGCCCTATCATCGACACGGAGAGGATGAGCTTTGAGTATAATGAGCGGCAGTCGAGCTACTACCTATCCGCCTCCGCCATCAATCTGCTCAAGTTCAGTCCCGCATACAAAAAGACACTCTCCACTCGCGGCGCGTGCCGCTGGGAGAGTGACTATAATGACGATTCCTTCATATATGCCAATATCCGGCTCGCCGACAGATACTACGGGCGATTCATCGTGCTGATCCCGCAGGACGACTCGCGTCAGAGCATCATGTCCGATGTGAACTATTTTCTGGAGATCATATCACTGCTGATTCTGCAAAAGGACGCGCCGGAGGAGCTGTCGGACGCGCTGGAGCCCGTCATCCGCTGCGCGGCGATGGGAGATGTCATCCATCAGGAGGATGCCGAGCTGAGGCTGGCCAGTCTGGGATGGGAGATGAACGGCAGATATCTGGCGGGCATCGCAGGTTACGAGGAGAGCGAGCTGGCGCGCACGACTGCATTTTCCATATGCTCCAATATAGAAAAGGCGGTCGATGAATGCTACACGACCGTCATAGATACGAATATATATCTGCTCATCAATATGGATACGGGACACCACCGGCTCGACGATATCCGTCAGAAGCTGTCCTATATCATCCGGGAAAATGTGCTCACCGTCGGGATCTCCGCAGTATTTAACGATATCTCCGATCTGAATATGGCTCTGCGGCAGGCGCGCGTGGCACTGCGCTACGGACTGAAAAGCTCCGCCCCGCGCTGGTACAACACCTTCTATGAGCATGCGCTGCACTACTGGATCATGGAGGGGCTGGGCGAATTCACCGCCGAGGAGATGATACCTCCGTTCCTGCGCCAGCTCAAGGACTATGACAAGCAGCACAGCTCCGAGCTGTACAGGACGCTCCATGTCTATCTGGTCAATGAGCGCAGCCGCACCATCTCGTCGCAGGTGCTGGGCATCAACCGCAGCACGCTCCAGTACCGTCTGGACAAGATACAGGCGATGGCGGACTCCGTCAGTCTGAGCCGGGCAGACACAAGGCTGTACTTCCTGCTTGGATTTAAGCTCGATGAGATGGCAGAGGCGGGGATTTGGTAGATTTGCCATATCTGATAGTGGTTTTCAACTCAAAGGATTATTCTTCTCCTTGGCGATGATAAGCGAGAAGTAACCGGCGTCGTCCGGTATCTCATCCACACTGCGGTAGACCTTCTCGTCCGGCATACCGCAGTTCTCGACCATCATCACGTCCCTGCCGCTTGCCGCGAGCAGCTCCTTGATTTCTGCCATCTTCGTGCCGGATTTCATCAGCACGTAGTTGCCGGGCAGATCAAGCGCCTCCTTTGTCCTGTGCAGCGCGGGGATGATATGGAGCGGCTCGCTCCACTCGCACAGAGATATGCCCAATCTCGCAGCCGCCGCACTGAACGACGTGATGCCGCTGACTATCTCTGCCTTATATCCCATCTCCTTGACCCTGTCCTGTATATACATATAGGATGAGTAGACGGTGATATCGCCGAGGTTGAGGAATATGACATTCTGACCCTTCTCCAGATACGAAGCGACCTGCTCCGCGCCCGCTCTGTGCGCGGCGATGATTCGCTCTCTGTCCTTGACCATAGGTATATCTACGGCGATCAGGGTCTTGTCTGCTATCTCCGGGACAGCGCCCGCCGCTATCTTATATGCTACCGCGTCCCTGGGGTTCGTCCCCGGTACGACGATGATCTCATTCTCCCTGATAAGGCGCACCGCCTTGAGCGTCATGAGCTCCGGGTCGCCCGGACCCACGCCTATTCCATATAATGTTCCTGCCATATTTATTCCTCCCTCGCCGCGATAGTGCCGGCGTGTATCGCGTCCGCGAGCTTCTTTGTCACATAGTCGTAGTTCCTTGACAGATGCGGCAGCCTGCAGTTCGTGCATACCTTGATGCCGCTGTCCTTGTAGTAGAAGTTCCCGCCGCACTTATCCGCCAGCGCATACAGCGGGCAGTAGCAGAACAGGCAGTTGAAGTCGTCGGGATCCGCACCCGGATGACACGGGAAGTATTTGCAGTCGCGATTCGCGAAGTAACGATAGCTGTTCTCCTGCATATTCCTCCCCTCCCGTTAGCTGCCTCACTTACAGCATCTAAATGTTTCCGGATAGTATCTGCACACCTAGTTCAGGTTCTCTCATACATATCTATCCCAGCAAACCCAGCCATGCCTTTGCTATGATCGTCCGTCCACACCACGGACAGGCTCAGATCATATCCTTCCTGCCGCGCATCAGGCGATTCTTATCGCGTCTCGCCGCGCTCCGCCTTGAGCATATACAGCAGCGCGTTGACTATACAAGCCGCGATATTGCTGCCGCCCTTCCTGCCGCGTGCCACGATATAGGGCACATCCTTGGTCATGATGAGCTCCTTGGACTGCACGACATTGACAAATCCGACCGGCACGCCGATGACGAGCTCCGGCTTCATCGCGCCCTCGTCTATCAGATTGGCTATCTCCACCAGCGCCGTGGGAGCATTGCCGATGGCAAATATCACCGGGCGTTCCAGCCGTGCCGCCTTCTGCATGGACGCGTAGGAGCGGGTCGTGCCGTTCTCCCTCGCCGCCTGCACCACATCCTCATCGGCGATGAAGCATCTCGCCTCGCCGCCGTATACAGCCAGCTCCCGCTTGTTGATGCCGGACTGCACCATCGTGGTGTCGCTCACTATGACAGCGCCCTTTTTGATCGCCGCCTTGGCTCTCTCCAG
>CAVJQN010000170.1:2279-5202 GCA_963651635.1 Agathobacter sp. | reverse complement strand
ATCCTTGAGACCTACGGCAAATGAGTGCAGCGTGGGCCACCATGCGGACTCCGAGTCGCCTGACTCGACACGCATCTTGGCATATTTGGCTGTGATAGCGGCTATGATGGAGCTGTCCAGACCGCCGGAGAGCAGAACTCCGTAGGGCACATCCGACATCATCTGGCGCTTGACCGCAGCCTCCAGTCCCTCACGTATGGCACTGACACTGGCAGGTGCGTCCTTGACCGCATCATATGATTCCCAGTCCCTGTGGTACCAGCGCGTAGTAGTACCATCTGCAGATGAGTAGACGGTGCCGGGCATGAACTCCGTGATGGTAGTGCATACGCCCTCCAGCGCCTTCAGCTCGCTGGCGACGAAGTAGTGACCGTCCTGATCCCAGCCCTGATACAGAGGTATGATGCCGATATGATCGCGGGCGACTATATAGGTGTCCCTCTCTGAGTCATACAGGCAGAATGCGAATATGCCGTTCAGCTCCTCCAGAAAGTCTGGCCCCTTGTCCTGATAGAGCGCGAGTATGACCTCGCAGTCCGACTTTGTCTGAAACTCGTAGCTGTCCTTATATCGCTCGCGGATGTCCATATGGTTATATATCTCGCCGTTGACAGCCAGCACCAGCTTGCCGTCGGGGCTGTACAGCGGCTGCTTGCCGGAGAGCGGATCGACTATGGCGAGGCGCTCATGGCTGATGATAGCATCGGATCCGGTATACACTCCCGACCAGTCGGGACCTCTGTGACGGATCTTCTTGCTCATGGACAGAACCTCTTCTCTGTAGCTTTCGGTATCTGAGGCGATATCAAACATTCCGACAAAACCGCACATATGCTGCTCCTCCAAAAAGAGCGCTCCCCATCACGGGGAAACGCCCTTGCTTCCTTGAAATATTGAAGATAAAATACACTGATTTGCTCAAAATAGCAATATGTTTTTGTTTATACGACGTAAAAAGAGATGGGTAACGCCTGCACCTGAAAAGACAGACGAACTCTACGGCTTTAAGCACGGCGTAGTGATACTCACTCGCTGCGACCGATCAGCCGTGCCACCCATTGAATAAGGTAAAAGAAAACAGGCACAGCCATGTCGATGAGCAGCAGAGCAAGGATGAGCGAACCGCTTTGCCCCATGAGGGCGCATATGAGCGTGGCAGCTATGCAGCCTATGAGCACTACCAGCATGATAAATGCAGGTATACGCCGGAGTTGCGGGTGTGATGCTGTATCTCTCGAAGTGTGGTTCATGTGGGATCTTTGACTATCTTTCATAGGGGTACTGCTCATACCTCCTCGGACTCCAGCCGTTCCCATTCATCCATCAGCTCCGAGAGCCTTGCCTCACATTCGTCCTTTTCCTCCTGAAGCAGACGCAGCTTATATGCATCCGTCTGGATAGAGGGATCCAGAAATGCCTCGTCAATCTCCCTGATACGATCCTCATTCCTTTGTATATCCGTCTCTGTCCGCTCCAATGCCGCCTTGTGCTTTTTCAGAGCGGCATTGCGAGCCTTGGCCTCGCGAAATGCCTCCGCGGAGCCTGCCGCAGGAGCAGACGGACGGGCAAATGTATCGTGCGAAGGTGAACTTCCGGCAAGGGAAGATTCTTTTGCGTCGGTAACTGTATCTGTCCGGCATGGTGACGAGCCCGATGTTACTGCCTCGATTTTAGAGGAGACGGAGGTGTTGGCGTCTTTGGACGCATATGAGCCCGATGTCTTATCCGTAACGCCCTTATATGCCTCCATGTCGGCGCGCTTTTCCAGATAGTAATCATAGTTGCCTATGTAGTTCAGCAGCCGCTCGTGCGTCAGGTTCAGTATGCGCGTCGCTGTGCGGTTGATGAAATAACGGTCGTGCGATACACACAGCACAGTACCCTCATAGCTGCGGATGGCATTTTCGAGGATCTCCTTGCTGGTCATATCCAGATGGTTCGTAGGCTCGTCCAGTATGATAAGATTGGCCTTGCTGAGCATCAGCTTTGCCAGAGATACGCGCCCGCGCTCGCCTCCAGACAGGGACGATATCTTCTTGAACACCTCATCGCCTGTGAAGAGAAATGCAGCCAGCGTACTGCGCACTCTGGTATCACTCATGTCAGGATATGTGTCCTGCAGCTCGTCAAATATGGTCTTGTCATAGTCGAGATTGTGCTGCTCCTGATCATAGTACGCAATCATCACGCCCGCACCGAAGGTGATGCTCCCGGCATCAGGCTCCAGCAGCCCTGTCAGCATCTTGAGTATAGTAGTCTTGCCTGTGCCGTTGTCTCCGATGATGCACACATGCTCGCCGCGCTTGAGTTCAAAACTCAGATCCGTAAAAAGCGTCTGCGCACCGAAGCTCTTGGAGATGTGCTCGACACTCAGGACGTCCTTGCCTGATGGAGCGGTCTGCTCGAAATGCAGCTGCATATCCGCTTTTTCCTCGGTGGGCTTTTCCAGACGGTCGAGCTTGTCCAGCAGCTTGATGCGGCTCTCCGCGCGCTTGATGGACTTTTCTCTGTTATATGACTGGAGCTTTTCGATGACGGACTCCTGATGACGGATCATGTCCTGCTGCTTCTCATATGCCTTGAGAGCGGCATCCCGCAGCATCTGCTTCTTGGACACGTAGTCGGTATAGTTGCCGACATAGCTCTCTACCTGTCCGCGGTCGATATCTATCACCTTGGAGGCTATCTTATCTAGGAAATACCGGTCATGCGATACGATGACGACTGCTCCCGGGTAGTTGAGCAGATATCCCTCGAGCCACTCTATCGAGCCCAGATCGAGATGGTTCGTTGGCTCGTCAAGGAAGATGATATCGGGGCGGGAGATGAGTATCTTGCCCAGAAACAGGCGGGTTTTCTGACCGCCGGAGAGGGTGCCGACCTGCTTGTCAAAGTCCGCCTCGGCAAAGCCCAGTCCCTTGAG
>CAVJQN010000170.1:0-2269 GCA_963651635.1 Agathobacter sp. | reverse complement strand
CCCTTGAGTATGCCGACCGCGCGGCTGCGGGCCGAGTATCCGTCTGCCTGTTCGTACGCATGATTGAGGCGGTCATAGCGCTCGTAGAGCCTCGCAAGCTCATCCTCTCCGGCAGTGTCCATGAGCTCGTGCAGCTCTGCCATCTCGCGCTCCAGCTGCAGTATCGGCTCGATCATACGATTCATCTCCTCGAGGATCGTATAGTCGCTGTCGATATCATTGATCTGGCGCAGATATCCGAATGTGGCGCCGCTTTTGAGTGCGATACTGCCGCTGTCTGCGGTCAGCTCGCCGGTGAGTATATTGAGCAGGGTGGTCTTGCCCGCGCCGTTGTTGCCGACGATGGCGACCTTTTCATGCTCATTTATCAGAAATGTGGCATCCCTTATGATGTCATTATCTCCGAAGGATTTTGTGATATGTGATACGCTTAGAATCATGGCGGTTCCTTAAAGTTAGTGGTGAGGTGCAGGCGTTCGCGGGCTATCGCACTACTTGCTCATGTCGTCTTGCCTGTGCGATGCCTGCACCTTCATGCGAGCAAGCTCGCGTCAGGCGCAGTCGCCGCACAGAGCTTTCGCCACATTATAAGTTACTATTCGCGCGCATGCAAGAATCGTGCTATACTTGTTGCGCTGTCCGGCAGGCAGCATCAGTATATTCGGAGGAACATCATGAAAATCAGAACAAGATATGCGCCTAGTCCTACGGGACGTATGCATGTGGGCAATCTGCGCACTGCGCTCTATGCCTACCTTATCGCAAAGCATGAGGGCGGGGATTTCCTGCTCAGGATAGAGGATACCGATCTGGCAAGACATGTAGAGGGTGCTGAGGATATCATATACAACACGCTCAAAGAGACCGGGCTGCTGTGGGACGAGGGACCGGACAAGCCGGGCGCTGTCGGACCGTATGTGCAGAGCGAGCGTCAGGCATCCGGAATATATATGGAATATGCCAGAAAACTCATAGACAAGGGAGAGGCGTACTATTGCTTCTGCAGTCAGGAGCGTCTCGCCGGTCTGAAAAAGGTCGTCAACGGCGAGGAAATCATGGTATATGACAAGCATTGCCTCCATCTGACGAAGGAAGAGATTCAGGCTCATCTGGACGCCGGAGATCCCTTCGTCATCCGTCAGAACAATCCGACTGAGGGCGAGACGACATTTCATGATGAGCTGTACGGAGATATCACTGTGCCGAACTCGGAGCTGGACGACATGGTGCTCATCAAGTCTGATGGCTATCCCACTTACAACTTCGCCAATGTAGTCGATGATCATCTCATGGGCATCACTCATGTGGTCAGAGGGTGCGAATATCTGTCCTCATCGCCTAAGTACAACAGGCTGTATGATGCATTCGGATGGGAAGTTCCCAAGTATATCCATTGCCCGACCATCACCGATGAGACACACAAGAAGCTGTCCAAGCGCTCAGGACATTCCTCCTTTGAGGATCTGCTGGAGCAGGGATATATCGCCGAGGCGGTGGTGAATTTCGTGGCACTGCTGGGCTGGTCGCCGGAGGAGGACAGGGAGATATATTCGCTGGAGGAGCTGGTGAAGGAATTTGACTATCACCGCATCAGCAAGTCGCCCGCGGTCTTTGACATGGTAAAGCTCGGATGGATGAACGGTGAATATATCAAGGCTATGGACGATGATGAGTTCTACAAGCTGGCGGAGCCGTACATCAGGGCAGTTATAAAAAAGCCGCTGGATCTGCGCAGGATAGCCGCTATGGTCAAGACAAGGATAGAAAAGCTCCCCGATATAGCGGAGCATATAGATTTCTTCGAGACGATGCCGGAGTATGATATCTCCATGTATACGCATAAGAAGATGAAGACTGATGCTGCAGGTTCCTTGCAGACAATAGAGGACGTGCTCCCGCTCTTGGAAAGGCAGGAGGACTACTCCAATGACGCGCTGTATGAAACGCTCTCGAAGTATGTGACGGATAAGGGTGTCAAGACGGGCTTTGTCATGTGGCCTCTGCGCACGGCGCTCTCCGGCAAGCAGATGACTCCCGCGGGCGCCACCGAGATCATGGAGGTGCTGGGCAAGGAGGAAACGCTGCGCCGGCTGCAGGCGGCGGTAGAGAAGATAAGACAGGCGATGTAGGTCGAGGTTCGTTCATATCTGCCGGACGGGACTTTCATTGCATGAAGAACCGCAGCTCCGGTTGCCCGTTGCTGCGGTTCTCCATAAGGAAACGTTATGTTTAGAAAAAGCTGTTTGAGGGAGTCTTATGAGTTATGGAT
>CAVJQN010000169.1:0-9068 GCA_963651635.1 Agathobacter sp. | reverse complement strand
CGGCTTGTTTTCTTCCTTGATTGCCAACGGATTACGCCACCAGGGATTATACTGCCGCAGCACCTTGATGACCTGCTCATCGCTTACGATTGCCATACAAACACCTCCGTACAGGTAGTATTTTCGCGGAGTTGCATCTTCATACTGGTGAAACTCCGCGGGAGTTATGCAAGTATATTATAGCAACAGTCATGTGCGAACGTAAGATAATTTTGAAAGATGCAGAAACTGTCGGCTGATTGTTGTTTTGCCAACACTATAGAAGGTCTCGTCCAGAATTCGATTTGTATTCTCCGCACACCTTACAGGTTTTATTAGCAGATTCCCAAATCTTAGCAGCTAACTGTTGCTTATTCATAGCAAACCTCCGCGTGTCAAAGCGTTTTATCTGATTTTATCAAAACACGGCTATTTTATCGAACGAAAGTGCAAATTTTCGCACTTTAATATTTTAAGCATTGCTTTGCGCCTTTTGACCCTAGTATCATTTCGTGCTACAATTTCTGGAATGAATACAAAAGTACTCCGCACTCTTGAATATTATAAGATCACCGAACGACTGGAGGAGATGGCGACCAGCGACCCCGGGCGCAGGCTCTGCCGTGAGCTGGTTCCGTCCGATGACATAGCCGAGGTTCGGGCTTCTCTCGAGGAAACCTCCGATGCCTGCGACCGCATCCGTCTGAAGGGGAATTTCAGCTTCGGTGATGTGCATGACATGAACGACTCTCTGGCGCGTCTGCGCATACATGCGTCTCTGGGTATGCCGGAGCTCATGCATATCGGATCTCTGCTGTCCAATGTATCCCGCGCCATATCCTACGGCGCGGCGGATGAGAGTGCCGTTGACTTCCGCGCACTCGATACATACTTCTCCGCTCTGATACCTCTGCCCCGTCTGGCAAAGGAGATCAGCCGCTGCATCGTCTCCGAGGACGAGATGGCGGATAGCGCGTCTCCCGCGCTTGCGGATATACGGCGCAGGATGAAAAATATCTCCGGAGGCATACACAGCCAGCTCGAGAGCATACTGAACGCGCACAGGGAGCATCTCATGGATCCCGTCATCACCATGCGCGACTCCAGCTACTGCCTGCCCGTGCGCATCGAGTTTCGAAATAAGGTGCCCGGGGTCATCCACGATCAGTCCGCCAGCGGCTCCACGCTCTTCATAGAGCCGACGGCTATCATCAAGATGAACAACGACCTGCGCGAGCTTCAGGCTCGCGAGAAGCAGGAGATATCGCGCATCCTCGAGGAGCTCAGCGCTCTGGCTGCACCCGAGGAGGCGTCTCTGCGTGCGGACATAGATATCATGTCGCATCTGGACTTTGTATTTGCCAAGGCCAAGCTCGCGGGCGCGATGAAGGCCACCTGCCCCGAGATGAACTCCGACAGGATCATAGAGCTAAAAGACGCCCGCCATCCGCTGCTCGAGGCGGAGCGCGTCGTCCCGATCAATATACATCTCGGCGATACCTTTGATCTGCTCGTCATCACCGGTCCCAATACCGGCGGCAAGACTGTATCGCTCAAGACAGTCGGGCTTTTGACGCTGATGGCTCAGGCGGGGCTCCATATCCCGGCATTTGACGGCAGCCGCATGAGCGTATTTAAGGAGATATTCGCCGATATAGGCGATGAGCAGAGCATAGAGCAGTCTCTGTCCACATTCTCCGGACATATGAAAAATATCGTCGAGATAGTGGACAAGGCTGACTGCGACTCGCTCTGTCTCTTTGATGAGCTGGGCGCCGGTACGGATCCCACAGAGGGGGCTGCTCTCGCCATAGCCGTACTCTCCTTCCTGCACCGCATGCAGGTGCGCACCATCGCGACCACCCACTACGCGGAGCTCAAGGTATTTGCCCTGACTACCTCCGGCGTGGAAAATGCTGCCTGCGAGTTCGATATCGACACTCTCCGTCCGACCTACCGCATACTCATAGGCGTACCCGGCAAGTCCAATGCATTTGCCATATCCAAAAAGCTCGGTCTGCCGCAGCATATCATAGATGAGGCAGGCGAGCATATAGAAAAGGACGCGGCAGCACTCGAGGATCTGATATCCCGGCTGGAGAAGGATCGCATAGAGATGGAGCGTGAGCGCGCTCAGGCACAGGCTCTGCGTAAGGAGCTGGAGACGCTCAAGGCGCGTCAGGAAAGCAGCGAGGAGACTCTGGAGACCCGCAAGCAGCAGATATTGCAGAAGGCACGCGACGAGGCGGCGCGTATACTCTCCGAGGCGAAGGAGACCGCGGACAGCAGCATCCGCCATATCAACAAGATAGCGCAGGACTCAGGTCTCGGCAGTCAGCTGGAAAAAGAAAGGGAGCGCATCCGCGCCTCTCTTAAAGATATAGAATCAAGCTCCGCACCTGCCAGAAAATCAGGCGGCGGGAATACGGCAAAGCCCAAGCCCCGGGAGCTGAAAAAGGGCGATAAGGTGCATGTCATCAGCATGAACCTCGACGGGATAGTCTCCTCTTTGCCCAATGACAAGGGATATTTCTTCGTGCAGATGGGGATACTACGCAGTCAGGTGCATATAGACGATGTGGCTCTGGTGGATGAGAGCGAGCCGTACTCGCCGAAGAAGTCCGCCAAATCGTCATTTAACGGCGGCATGAAGTCGGCGAGCATCTCACCCGAGATCAATCTCATCGGCAAAAATGTCGATGAGGCGTGCTCCGAGCTGGACAAGTATCTCGACGACGCGCTGCTCTCCCACCTGTCATCCGTGCGCATCATACACGGACGCGGTACGGGAGCGCTCAGAAACGGCATACATGCCTATCTCAGGCGGCAGAGCTTCATCAAGAGCTATCATCTGGCGGAGTTCGACGACGGCGGCGATGCCGTGACCGTGGTTACTTTCAAATGACGGCAGAGCAAAGGATGGTTTAGCCTGCATCGTAGCTTAGAACTCTTATCGGAGCTTAGAACTCTTCTACCCCGGCGGCATTTACATGATGAGGAATCTAAAATGGCAGAAAAGCAGAGAATACTGATAGTCGATGACGATGAAAATATAGCAGAGCTCATCTCCATGTATTTCATGAAGGAGATGTACGATACGCTGATCGTGCATGACGGCGAGGAGGCACTCCGGCAGTTCGACGCATATCATCCGCATCTGGTGCTGCTGGATCTCATGCTCCCCGGCATCGACGGATATCAGGTATGCCGCGAGATACGCACCCGCTCGCAGACCCCCGTCATCATGCTCTCCGCCAAGGGCGAGGTATTTGACAAGGTGCTGGGGCTGGAGCTGGGCGCGGACGACTATATGATAAAGCCCTTTGACTCCAAGGAGCTGGTGGCAAGAGCCAAAGCCGTGCTGCGCCGCTACGCTTCCGCATCCCAGCGCCCGGCAGAGTCCGCCGCAGACGCGCAGGACAAGAGCAGCGTCCATCCCGGACTTGAGGTCAATATAGCCAACTATACCGTACGCTGCGACGGTGTCGCTCTTGATATGCCGCCCAAGGAGATAGAGCTTCTCAGCTTTCTGGTCAGCCATCCCAATCAGGTATTTACCCGTGAGCAGCTCCTCGAAAATATCTGGGGATATGAATATGCCGGCGATACACGCACGGTCGATGTCCATATCAAGCGGCTCCGCGAGAAGCTGGGCGATACGCACGAATGGCACATAGGCACGGTCTGGGGCGTAGGATACAAGTTTGAAACCGAGAAATAGGCTCAAATATGCGATTTTCCACAAGACTTTATACCAAGTTCATATTGAGCTTTCTGATATTCGGTATAGCGGGCTTTATCACGATAGCCACGCTGTCCACTTCGCTTACCCACAGATATCTCATAGAGTCGCGCAGCCGCACCCTCTATGACGAGTCATCGCTGATAGCAAGCACATATTCGACGGTCTATGAGGGCGGCGATGTGCAGGTCGCGCAGGCTTATCCTCAGATCAGGGCGATAGCGACATTCCTGAACTCATATATATTTATAGTCAACCGCGACGGCAAGATCGTGGTCGATTCCCAGAATCAGCATACGGGAACCGTGATAGAAAACTTCGATCCTGCCATGTCAGGACGGCAGTCCTATATGACGGGGACATTTTACGGGCTGTTCCCGGGAGAGGTGCTCAGTGTCTCCGCTCCCATCGTCTCCGGCTACCAGACCTACGGCTATGTGATGATTCACCTGCCTATGGAAGTCGTGATGGACAGCCAGTATCAGATATTGAATATCGTATATATCACCTCTGCGATCGTCTTTCTGCTCTCACTGCTGATACTGGTCGTATTTCACATAGTCGTATACAGACCGCTGAAAAAGATCACGGAGGGAGCTGCGCAGTATGCCGAGGGCAATCTCTCATACCGCGTCGAGCTCAAATCACACGACGAGATGGGATATCTGGCGGACACACTCAACTATATGTCCTCGGAGATGGATAAGTCCGAAGACTACCAGCGGGCATTTATCGCCAACATTTCCCATGATTTCAGAAGCCCTCTCACGTCCATCCGCGGATATCTGGAGGCGATGAAGGACGGAACCATACCTCCCGAGATGCAGGACAGATATCTGGGTATAGTCATCGACGAGACCAACCGACTGACCAAGCTCACGGAAAATCTCCTCACGCTCAATACCATCGACGCAAAGGGGCAGCTTAACCGCAGCAGCTTCGATATCAACAGCGTCATCAAGGATACGGCGTCATCATTCCGCGGGCAGTGCATGGACAAGAATATCACCTTTGACCTGACCTTTGACGACCCGACCGCCATGGTATATGCCGACATGGGCAAGATACAGCAGGTGCTCTACAATCTCATCGACAATGCAGTCAAGTTCTCGCACAATGATTCCGTCATATATATAAAGAGCGAGCACAAGCGCGGCAAGCTCTATATATCTGTTCGTGATACGGGCACCGGCATAGCCAAAAAGGATATAGGCAAGGTCTTTGACCGCTTCTACAAGTCCGACGCATCGCGCGGCAGAGACAAGAACGGAACCGGGCTGGGACTGTCCATAGTCAAGGAGATCATCAATGCCCATCAGGAGATCATCGATGTGGTCAGCACGGAGGGCGTAGGAACGGAGTTTATCTTCACGCTCACTCAGGCTCCCGAGGCGGATGAGGCGTGAAAGTTTTAAGGAAATATACAGACTCAAAACAGACACAATCCGTGAGTAACGCCTTATAATGTGCTACAAGGGGATCAAAGTCCAAACATCCGATGCAAGCTCGCTTGCAGGATGGGGGACTTTGAGGCAATCCGGTATCAACGAATGTTATATATATCAGAGGAGATATGTAAAAAATGGCCAGACTTCACCAACTTCTTCGCATTGCCTTAGGCACTGCCGCTATGCTGCTGTCTGTATTGATGACATGCGCACCGGCTATGGCAGCGGACGGCACACCCATCGACTTTGTATGGATACAGCTCGATTATGACACCTTCCTCGATGATGATGTCCATGATGAAAATGATGTCTCCGTGAGTATCCAGACCGCCGGAGTTTATCTTGATGAGAAAAGCATCACCAATCTCCCCTCCATCAGATGGTCCGTGGGGACACGTCCCGTGCTCAAGCTGGTGCTGCGAGCCAACTCGGGCTACTACTTCTCTTCAAGTGCAGCCAAATCCAGCGGTATCTACATAGACGGATACTGTGATTATTCTTCGGCATCGCGCAGCGACTCCAACTCTCAGCTCACTGTCAAGATCAAGCTGGAGGAGGTAGAGGAAGGCGATGACGATGATGATGACGACGACTGGTATGACTGGAACTGGCCTTACAACTACTCCTCTACCACACCCGGAGGCTACGGTCCCGGCGGAGGCTCTCAGAGCAGCAGCAGCGGAGCATGGCTCAAGGACAGCACCGGCTGGTGGTACTGCTATCCCGACAAGACCTATCCGAAAAATGCATGGCTCAACCAGAACGGTCTCTGGTACTATTTCGGAGCTGACGGATATCTGTATATGAACAGATGGCTCCTCTGGAACAATCTCTGGTACTACTGCGGCTCCGACGGGGCGATGCTGAGAAATACATATACACCCGACGGCTACTGGGTCGGCGGCGACGGAGTATGGTATCCTTCAGCCAACTATTACAGCAGCTCCGGCAGCAACCCGTATTACTACTCATACGGTCCCGGAGTATCTAGGTAAGCCCATTCATGCCACATATCAGTTTGTAACTGTGTACTCTGTCTCTGTCGTAGTCAGTGTACTTTGCAAAAAAGCTCCCCTGCAGATCCAAGCCGCAGGGGAGTTTCTTTCTTTATACACGAAGATTACTTCCGCTTTATGACCTCTTTTGCCTTTTCAGCAATATCGCGTGCCATAAGATGATACTTCTCCATCAGCTCATCCGGCTCGCCCGACTCTCCGAAGCTGTCCATGACAGCAATCTGATCCATCGGAACGGGGAAGTTCTTGACCAGACACTCCGCTACCGCGCCGTACGCGCCGCCGTACATCTGATGCTCCTCTGCGACTATGCAGCAGCCCGTCTTCTTTACAGACTTGATGATGGTCTCAGCGTCAAGAGGCTTGACTGTGCCCAGATTGATCACCTCGGCATCTATGCCCTCCTTGGCCAGCTCCTCATATGCACGGTATGCCTTGTAGGTCAGTGAGCCGACGCCTATGATCGTCACATCCTTGCCCTCGTGCAGTACCCTCGCCTTGCCTATCTCAAAGGGATCCTCAGGCGTAGTGATAACCGGAACAGCCTCTCTTCCGAAGCGGATAAATACCGGTCCGTCTATCTTCATCGCTGCCAGCGTAGCCTTCTCTGTCTCCACAGAGTCACAGGGCGCGATGACTGTCATATTCGGAAGAGCTCTCATCAGAGCCATATCCTCAAGTGCCTGATGCGTAGCTCCGTCAGGACCTACCGAGATGCCTGCATGTGCTCCGCCGAACTTCACATTGAGCTTGTTGTAGCATACGGTCGTACGTATCTGATCCCATGCTCTGCCGCACAGGAACACGCAATATGTAGATACAAAAGGCGTCACGCCCGCCAGCGCATATCCTGCCGCCGTGCCGACCAGATCCTGCTCGCTGATGCCGATATCCATGAAATTCTCGGGATATTTCTCATGTATCCATGCCGTACGCGTGGACTTTGCCACATCGGCGTCCAGCACCATGATATTGGCCTTTTCCTCGCACAGACGAAGGAGAGCCTTGCCGTATCCGTCTCTCATCGGTATTTTGTCATATATCGTCATGCCAATGCCTCCTTCGCCGCGTATACCTCCTTGAGTGCCGCCTCCAGCTGCTCATCATTCGGTGCTGTTCCGTGCCATGCGCAGTCATTTTCCATGAACGATACGCCCTTGCCCTTGATGCAGTGCGCCACGATCACCGTGGGTACGCCCTTGGTATTCTTTGCAAGGTCAAATGCATCCAGAACCGCTTCGATATTGTGTCCGTCTATCTCGATCACGTTCCAGCCAAATGTCTTCCACTTGCCTGTCAGATCTCCCAGAGACTTGATATCATCTACATTGCCGTCCAGCTGTACGCCGTTGAAGTCGACGATCGCGCATACATTGTCGATCTTGTGCTGAGCTGCGGTCATAGCCGCCTCCCATACCTGACCCTCCTGCAGCTCTCCGTCTCCCATGAGGCAGTAAACTCTCGCATCGCTTCCGCGCTTTTTAAGCGCGAGTGCTATGCCGTTGGATATGGACAGACCCTGTCCCAGCGATCCGGATGAGCAGTCTATACCGGGTACCCTGTCCGCATGGGGATGACCCTGCAGCGGGCTGCCCAGCTTGCGCAGCGTGTCAAGCCACTCCATCGGGAAAAATCCCCTTCTGGCGAGCACGCTGTATACGACGGGATTGATATGTCCCTTGGACAGTATGAAGCGGTCTCTGTCCTCCCACTCCGGATCGTCAGCCTTTACGTTCAGGACTCCGCCGAAATAGAGTGCGACCATGATCTCGGTCGATGAGAGCGAGCCGCCCGGATGGCCGGACTTCGCCTTGTTTATCATCTTGAGGATGTCCGCTCTGACATCCACGCATGTATTCTTCAGTTCCCTTATATCGGGCATGTGACTTTCCTCCTCCTTAGTCCTCCGCGGTTCGCAGCATGCCACGCTGACTTCGTGCTCTGCACTCGTCAGCCGTGGGCTGCTATCGCATGGGACTTCGTAAAGCACTCTCGCTTCGCTTTCAGCTCGCGACAGCGCAACTCAGTCCTCAAGCAAAGCCCAAGCCCTGTTCAGGACGCGCTTCGTATTCGCAAGGACGATCTGCTCGTCCTCACCCGGCATCAGTGTGACCTCCATCGACAGCACATACTGCTTTTCGGCGTCGAAGAAGCCCTCCTGCTTGATGACTCTCAGATAGTCAAGCAGCTGCTCCACGTCATTGGCACTGTTCGGATATCCCATACGCGGGTGCAGATCGCCGTAGCCGGGAGCTCCCTTGACCGTAACTGCATTGCCGAAATGGAAATGCGTGATATACGGACGGAGCATCCTGATGACGAACTGGCTCGTCTCATATGTCAGCGGGAAGTGGCTGAGATCCACAAGGAGTCCGAAGTTGTTGTGAGTCATCCTCATATCGGCTGCATATCTGGCCGCCAGCGGAGCCGGTCCGATGAGAGATGCCTTATCTATATCAAAGTCAAATACCTCAAGCTCCACGCTCATATTCTTGGATGCCGCATATGTGCAGATATTGCGTGTCGTCTTCAGCAGCTGCTGATATGCCTGCTCCTTGGTCGCCTCCTCCCACTTTCCGGAGAGGAATGCGATGCCTGTCGCGCCGAGACGCTCCGCCTGATCGATATCTGCCAGCAGTATCTTCTCAGCCTTTACGCGCTCCTCCTCGTCGATGGCATTCGGGTTTGCCTTGGGGCCGAGCAGACTGGGCTGTGCGCCGAAGCACACCTTCAGATGGCTCTGATCAAGGAGCTTCTTCATCTCCGCATCAGCCTCGGGACTGCCGTAGCCCTTGATCTCGATCGCGTCGAAGTAATCATCGCGGCATATAGCCAGCAGAGAATCCTTCGGATCGCTCTTGGGGAAGCTCATCCACTGGATGG
>CAVJQN010000168.1:2067-4903 GCA_963651635.1 Agathobacter sp. | reverse complement strand
GTTCAACTACGGGGGCTTCTGCATCAATATACTGGACACGCCGGGACATCAGGACTTCTCCGAGGATACGTATCGTACGCTTATGGCGGCGGACTCTGCCGTCATGGTCATAGATGCCGGCAAGGGCGTGGAGGCGCAGACCATCAAGCTGTTCAAGGTCTGCACGCTGCGCCATATACCGATATTTACATTTATCAACAAGCTCGACCGTGACTCCAGAGACCCTTATGAGCTGCTGGACGAGATAGAGTCGGTGCTGGGCATACACACATGTCCCGTGAACTGGCCGATAGGAAGCGGCAAGAGCTTCAAGGGCGTATATGATCGTACTTCCAAGAAGGTTAATCTCTTCACCGCGGCGCATGCCGGGATGGAGGAGGTCGAGACGCGGTATATAGATGCGGACGATCCCGAGCTGGATGCCCTTATCACCCCGGGCTTTCATCAGCAGCTCGTCGACGATATCGAGATGCTGGACGGCGCGAGCGACGAGCTCGACCAGAGCAGAGTGGACAGGGGCGAGCTGTCGCCGGTATTCTTCGGATCGGCGCTCACGAACTTCGGAGTACAGACATTTCTGGAGCATTTCCTTGAGATGACGACGCCGCCTCTGCCCAGAGAGACGCTGGACGGGACGGTCGATCCCATGAGGGATGAGTTCTTCTCGGCATTTGTCTTTAAGATACAGGCCAATATGAACAAGGCGCATCGCGACAGGATAGCATTTATGCGTATCTGCTCCGGCGAGTACGAGGCGGGCATGGAGGTCGATCATATACAGACCGGCCGCAGGCTGCGCCTGAACCAGTCTACGCAGATGATGGCGGACGAGCGCAAGATAGTGGAGAGAGCATACGCGGGCGATATCATAGGCATATTTGATCCGGGCATCTTCTCGATAGGCGATACCATCTCGACGGCGAAGCAGAAGGTTCAGTTCGAGGGCATACCGACATTTGCCCCGGAGCATTTCGCCAGAGTGCGTCAGGTCGATACCATGAAGCGCAAGCAGTTCACGAAGGGCATCTATCAGATAGCGCAGGAGGGTGCGATACAGATATTCCGTGAGATGAATACCGGCATGGAGGAGATCATCGTCGGCGTCGTCGGCGTGCTCCAGTTTGAAGTGCTGACATACAGACTCAAAAATGAGTACAATGTAGAGGTAGCGATGGATATCCTCCCGTATGAGCATATCCGCTGGGTAGTGGAGAGTCCGGTGCCTGTGGAGAGGCTGCAGGGTACGAGCGATATGAAGCGTGTGGAGGATCTCAAGGGTCATCCGCTCCTGCTCTGGACCAATGAGTGGAGCATACGCATGACTCAGGAGAGAAATGAGGGTCTGGTGCTGAGTGAGTTCAGCAGAAACTGACGGCGCTGATGCCGCAGATCCGGCAAAGGAAGTGGTACATATGAGAAAAGATCCGGCTAATGTGAGAGATAGGGCAGCGGTATGGATCCATCGTGCGGCAGCGACCGCCATATCTGTACTGACAGCATTATCAACTGTTGCTTCGCCGATGGCGGCGGCTTCATCGGCAGCGGCTGTTTCTCCGATGGCGGCGGTCTCTGCCATCGCGGCGGGGGCGGCGGGATATGCCGCGGCGGCGCATATCACACAGATAGATGCATATGCGGACACGGACAAGGACTATACGATAGGCGATGCCTGGTGGGAGCTGGACTATACCACGGGTGTGGTGAGATGCCGCTGGGAGAAGGCGGAGAGCGCCACGACCTACAAGCTGATGATATACAAGGGCTACAGATCGCGGATCATACGCAACTGGGCGAAGGTGTCGGGCGGGAGCTTTGACGCAACCTCATATATAGCCGACGGCGGCTCGGGCAATTACTATTTCGAGATATATGCTGTCAAGGGCGGCGAGAATGAGACGAAGGTCGAGAGCGAGGCGCTCGAGGTAGATTATGATACGTGGAAGATTATAAAGAACCGCACCAAGGAGGTCACAGCTCAGGCGGAGGCGGGCAAGCTCGGCTGGGTATACCAGCTGGACGGGTCATGGCTGTACTACAAGACCGCCGGCGTCAAGGCCAAGAACGAGTGGATACAGGACGGCGGGATGTGGTATCACTTCTCCAGCAAGGGCGTGATGCAGACCGGCTGGCAGCAGATAAGCGGCAAGTGGTACTACTTTGACAAGAAGAACGGCAATCTATATACCAATACGACGACACCCGACGGATATCTTGTAGATGCCCTTGGCGAATGCGTCGTCGACGGACAGAGCACATCATCGGGCGGCACGAGGACATCGCCCCCGGTGCTGACGAAGCTGACCAAGGCGACTATCAATGTCACGGAAAAGTCGGCCGAGGCGGGCAAGCTCTCTACGACGACATTTACGGCGGGGACAGGCTTTACGATAGAAAATATCACCTACAGCAAGCCGCAGGAGCAGTGGAGTGCGGGCAGCGGCGTGACAGTATCGATGCTTCTGACGGCGGCCAACAACTACGAGTTCACATCGAGCACCAAGTTCACCTGCCGGGGGACGGATGTGCAGGTGACATCGAGGTCATCGACGAGCGCCAGAGTGACATTTTACTATACTCCGAAGCTGACGCTGGAGGCTCCGACGGGGCTGTATATAGGCGATGCTACGGTGCTCAACTGGAGGAAGGTCACGTATGCGTCGCGCTACAAGATAGCCGTCTACAAGGGCAAGACGCAGCTGCACTCGGAGATCATCTCCGACAACTACTATGATATAGGCGAGTATCTGGACTATGATGGCAGCGACTCTGCGGTCGATCCGGTCAGTATAAAGCTCTATGCCATGGGCTCGACATCCACGTCCAAGTACTATCTGAC
>CAVJQN010000168.1:0-2057 GCA_963651635.1 Agathobacter sp. | reverse complement strand
GACATATACCACGGACGGACAGATCAAGTACTCGGGCAGCTCGCTGACCATGCGCGACGAGGAGGGCAACCGCCTCAAGGGCTGGCAGTATACCATGGGTGCGTGGTACTACCTCGGCAAGAACGGTACTGCCGCAGGTCCGGGATGGACGCAGATAGACGGCGAATGGTACTACTTCGACAGTGATCACAGGATGGTGACAGGATGGATCACGGACGGAGGATACCAGTATTTCCTGAGCGACGGCAGCGTCGGAACACTGGGAGCCATGGTGAAGGGACGATATACGGACGCGAGCGGAGCGACTTATAATCTCAACGACGGCTCCGTGGCAGGCATACCTGAGGGAGCCAGATACTGATTCGAGACCGCCATACAGAGATTCGCAGGAAGGGGCATCCGCATGTTTGGAAAGAAAAAGATCGAAGAACGGTATATGATCGACATGCGAAAAGACGACGAACCTGACACCGAACAGGGCGCGCGAATCGCCAAGGCGATGGAGAAGATATATCTGATGGTCGCATCCGTCGATATCGGCAGCAACTCCTACTATATCGAGTGCGGCGGAGCGGATATGTGGGGCGAGCTGCCTAGGCGAGGCTTTTATGAAAAGCTCCTGACGTATATGGACGAGCGCGTGGATGAAGACTCGAAAGCGCTGCTGCGCAGGCACTGGAACAGAAAGGCACTTATAGCTGCATTTGACGAGACGAGAACGGAGATATCCAGTATCCTCTGCATCCGCGGCGAGGACGGTCCGGAATATATACAGCTGCGGTGCGAGAGGATACCCGAGGCATCGAGCAGCGTCAGGAGATATCGCGGGCTTATATATCTCAAAGCTGTGTCCAATCAGAACGACAACGGGGACACGCAGCACGGTCTCACACTTGAGAACAAAACATTCATAGGCGATCCCGATCTGGCGTCGCTCTTTGACGGTATATACGAGCTGGATATCGCGGGTGATCGTATCTATCCGTATGTCAAGAAGGACGGGCATTTCGTCCGTATGCAGAGCTCCTACAGCTTCTCCGGACAGGTCAACAGCTATACGCGTCACGGCATCATCCCGGAGCAGGTGCGCAGCAGATATCTCCAGCTCCTCGATGAGGATTTTCTCAAAAAATCGATCAGAGACGGTCAGTATATGATGGAGGTGGAGCTCGTCGCTCCCGGCTCCCGCAAGGCGCTGACGTACTCCGAGATACTGGTACCGATAGGGCGCAGCAGATACAGAGTCTACCGCAATGATATAGACCGCATCACGCAGGCCAAGGCGCAGCTGCAGGAGCGGCAGGAGCAGGCCAAGCTCAATGAATACAACCAGATGATGCTCATCACCATGGCGGGTCTGGTTGAGTTCAGGAACAATGAGAGCGGAGCGCATATCTCGCATGTATCCGAGCTGGTCGGGATCATACTGACGGATATCTCGGAGCGCAGCCCGCATTATCGGCTGACCAAGAGCAAGATAGACATGTATATAACCGCCGCCGTGCTGCACGATATAGGCAAGATAGCCATACCCGATGCCATACTCAACAAGCCGGGTTCGCTGGATGAGCAGGAGATGGAGATCATGCGCGGACATACTGTAAAGGGCGCGCAGATCATCAGCCGTATCCATGCCAAGGGACAGGAGGAGATGCTGCAGTGCTGCTATGATGTCGCGCTGCATCATCACGAGCGCTACGACGGAGGCGGCTATCCCGACGGTCTGCGGGGAGATGAGATCCCGATAGGCGTACAGGCGGTGTCGCTGGCGGATGTATTTGACGCGCTGATAAGCGACCGCGTGTATAAGGATGCCTATACGCCGCAGGAGGCGTACCGCATGATACTGGACGGAGAGTGCGGTATGTTCAATCCGCGGCTCATAGAGACATTCAAGGCGGTCTATGATAGAATGTGTGACATTTATAAGTAATTGATACTAGGGGACAAAGCTCGCATATCCGATGCAAGCTTGCTTGCAAGAGGATATGTGAGTTTGGACCCCGCCAAAACATGAGTAAGTAGCCATTTTTCGTAGAAAAATGAGCGAATTACGA
>CAVJQN010000167.1:0-2397 GCA_963651635.1 Agathobacter sp. | reverse complement strand
CATTTTTCTACGAAAAATGGCTACTTACTCATGTTTTGGCGGGTTTCAAGGTCAAATATCCTCATGCAAGCGAGCTTGCATCGGAGATTTGACTTTGAAACCCTAGTATCAAGCTGCCGACTTCGGCGGCTTTTATCTATCTTGCCGAAAAACCTCCCGCAGGACGGCTTAAAAAAGCCAAAAGGTCAATTGACACGATTTAGAACAGCATGTTAATTTGAGTACAGTCGGCTAGTCAAACGCGGAGGTGACATATGGGCAATATCCACGAGGAATGCGGTGTTTTCGGCGTTTACAGTCCGGATGCATATGATGTGGCGAGGATGACATATTATGGTCTGTTCGCACTCCAGCATCGCGGTCAGGAGTCCTGCGGCATCGTCGTCAATGACGACGGTATATTCAGCTCATATAAGGACATCGGTCTGGTCAATGATGTATTCACCCCGGAGCGTCTGGACAAGCTCGGCTGCGGCAATATAGCCGTAGGTCATGTCCGCTACGGCACGACGGGCAGCAATGACCGCAGCAACGCACAGCCGATAGTCGTCAATCATATCAAGGGTCATACCGCGCTGGCACACAACGGCAATCTGGTCAACAGCTACGAGCTGCGCGAGGAGCTGGAGCTGGAGGGCTCGATATTCCATACGACCAGCGACACCGAGGTCATCTCATATATCATCACCAAGGAGCGTCTTAGCTCAGGCTCGATAGAGGAGGCTGTCAACCGTGCGATGAACAGGCTGGACGGAGCCTATTCACTCGTGATCATGTCTCCGACGAAGCTCATAGCCGCCCGCGATGAGCACGGCTTTCGCCCGCTGTGCTACGGACAGACACAGGACGGGAGATATGTAGTGGCGAGCGAGTCCTGCGCGCTGGACGCGGTGAGCGCCGATTTCATCCGCGATATAGAGCCGGGAGAGATACTGATATTTGATAAAAACGGAGTACGAAGCATCCGCGAGCACTGCGGCAGACAGCCGCAGTCTCTGTGCGTCTTTGAATATATATATTTCGCGCGTCCGGACTCGGTCATAGACGGATGTCAGGTGCATACGGCGCGTATGCGTGCGGGTGCGTATCTGGCGCTGGAGCATCCGGTGCAGGCGGATGTGGTTATAGGCGTGCCCGACTCGGGACTGGACGCTGCGGTAGGATACTCGCGGCAGTCGGGCATCCCGTATGAGATAGGATTTATCAAAAACAAGTATATCGCGCGTACATTTATAGCACCCGGTCAGCAGAGCCGTGAGGACAAGGTGCGCATCAAGCTCAATCCGATATCCGACGTGGTGCGCGGCAGGCGCGTGGTGATGGTCGATGACTCGATAGTGCGCGGAACGACCTGCGCACGGATAGTAAAGCTGCTGCGCTCCGCGGGAGCGTCAGAGGTGCATATGAGGGTATCGGCTCCGCCGTTTCTCAATCCCTGCTACTACGGGACGGATATAGACTCGCGTGAGAACCTGATCGCCTGCCATCACAGCATCGATGAGATATGCAAGATCATAGGCGCGGATTCTCTGGGATATCTGAGCGTGGAAAATGCCAAGAGTCTGGCGAAGGGTCTCGGCAGCGGAGGGTACTGCACGGCATGCTTTGACGGAGCATATCCGACAGCTACGCCGTCAGAGACGAAGAAGAACCGATTTGAGGAGAAGATATCGGCAGGGACTGCTAAGAAGGGCAGACCGGAGGAGCGGTACAGTAATCTGCCGCTTTGACGTTATGGCTACATATTTGCTTTCAGGCAATCTCCGACAATGATCGTTCATTGCCATGAAAGCTGAATCTGTCTCTGATTATCCGCACAGTCTCTCAGATAAAGATTTATAAGCGTCTGATAAGGAACTCCCTTGCTTGCCGCCATGGATTTGAAATAATCTATGGTGCTCTCGTCAATGTTGATGGTAATCTGCTTCTTTAACCGTCCCGCATACGGATTCTTTCTGGGATGCAGCTCTTTTATATTGTATTCTTCTCTCATGATGTCACCTCAGATACCTTCATCGTCATAAAAGACTGTCTGTGCCATCTCAAATGATATGCCGTGTTTCTTTATGTTGACTGTATTCTTCTTCGGATCCCATTCAAACCGCAATTCTTTCATAATTAAGTAATACATATTTTATAAATACAGTCAAGGACAAAATTCTAGTTAGCCTTGACTAACTCGGGGGGGGTGGTACATTGCCCATTGACGGTACATACCCGTATGCGGGCGCAGCAGAATACGACTAATTAGCCTTGACAAACCAAGGCGGGGAGATGCAGGCACAGGCACAGAGCGCCGTACAGAGCGGTCAGGACGTGTATGAGGGGCATACGGGGCATTGGTGAGCACTCTGTAATCTGCTATCGCAAAGCGAGAGCAGATTACAGAGTGCCATG
>CAVJQN010000166.1:0-7463 GCA_963651635.1 Agathobacter sp. | reverse complement strand
CTCTGAAAAATAGGTGTGAATTGAATAGATAACATATTTGACACCAAATACGACGCTATATACAATGCATTCAGGAGGTAGTGTGATGTCAAAATGGGATAGGTTATTGGAGAAGATCTGTTCGCTTGACAGGAACCTCCGATTTGATGAGCTGCGTAAGGTCATGGAATCCTACGGTTATACGACAAATGCGCCGAGAAGCGGAAGCAGTCATTATACATTTCGAAAAGCAGGATGCCAGCCGATTACGATACCAAAGCATGAGCCGATCAAGAAGGTCTATGCTGAGATGGTAAAGAAAATCGTGGAAAGTGAGGGTACTTATGAAAACGATTGATGAATATCTTGCCCTGCCTTATCGCATGGAGATAGTAGAAGACAGTGATGAGGGCGGCTATGTGGTTTCTTTTCCGGAACTGCCGGGATGTATAACTTGCGGCGAGACAATTGAGTCAGCTGTTGCCAATGCAGAAGATGCCAAGCGGGAATGGATAACAGCAGCGCTTGAAGAAGGAAACACGATCCATGAGCCGGACAATCTGGAAAACTATTCCGGTCAATTTAAGCTCCGCATCCCGAAGAGCCTGCATCGCTCATTGACTGAGCATGCAAGACGCGAGGGTATCAGCATGAATCAGTATTGCGTTTATCTTTTATCAAAAAATGATGCTTCATTTGCCGGATAAGACATATAGACAATGAAAAAGAATTGATAACAAGATTGATTCGGCAAGTAAAAACAGGAGATACGGATATGCGCATAGTGCTTGCATCGGGCAACAGGGATAAGCTCCGGGAGGTAAAGGAGATACTGGCGGGAGACGGCTGCGACGTCGTCGCCATGAAGGAGATAGGCATAGATCCCGATATAGTCGAGGACGGAGACAGCTTTGAGGCAAATTCGCGCATCAAGGCGCTCGCGGTCTGGAACGCGCTGCGTGAGCAGGGCAAGACGGCGGATACCATCGTGATAGCGGATGACTCGGGTCTGGAGATAGACGCGCTGGGCGGTGAGCCGGGAGTATACTCGGCGAGATATCTGGGCGAGGATACGCCCTATGATATCAAGTGCGGCGAGCTGATAAGGCGTCTGGACGGAGTGCCCGACGAGAGGAGAACCGCGAGATTTCGCGCGGCTATCACGGCGGTGCTGGAGGACGGCGAGGTGATCACGACCTGCGGCGCGATGGAGGGTCGCATAGGCTATAAGATGGCGGGAGAGCACGGCTTCGGATACGATCCGATACTGTATCTGCCGGAGTACGGCGCGACCTCGGCGCAGATAGAGCCCGAGGAGAAAAATCGCATCAGTCACAGGGGCAGGGCTCTTATGGCGATGCGAGAGGCTCTTGAGGGGCGGATCTGATGGAAGATCAGTACGCACGCACGAAGCTCCTCATCGGAGCGGAGGCGCTGGAGAGGCTGAGAGCGTCGCGGGTCGCGATATTCGGCATAGGCGGCGTGGGCGGATACGTCTGCGAGGCGCTGGCAAGAAGCGGTATAGGCACCCTCGATATCATAGACAGCGATACCGTGGCATACTCGAATCTGAACCGTCAGATCATCGCGACGCATGATACGATAGGCCGGTACAAGGTCGATGTCATGCAGGAACGTATAGGGAGCATAGATCCGGACACAAAGGTCAATGCATATAAGTGCTTCTTCCTGCCGGAGACCGCCGATGACTTCCCATTTTCCGAATATGACTATGTAGTCGATGCGGTAGATACCGTGACGGCGAAGCTGGAGCTGATCATGAGATGTCAGAGCATGGGCATACCCATCATCAGCTCTATGGGTGCGGCAAACAAGCTCGATCCCGGCAGGCTGAGGATAGCGGATATATATGAGACGCGGATATGCCCGCTGGCGCGCGTCATGCGCCGGGAGCTGAAAAAACGACGGGTAGAGCATCTCAAGGTGGTCTACTCGGACGAGCCGCCGTGCGTGCCGCTCGATCCAGAGACTGCGGGTGTGGAGCCGTCGGAGACTGCCCCACCTGTAGGTTCATCGAGGCGGAGCATACCCGGAAGCACGGCATTTGTCCCCTCCGCGGCGGGACTGCTTATCGCCGCGGAAGTCGTACGAGACCTAATTGCTGTCAGCAACCATAGACATTGAGAAAACCCGCACAGGACGCGAATATCGCGATATCCTGTGCGGGTTTTCTTTGTGACATATGACAGCAGTCCCAGACCGCGGCAAAGGTTCTAAACTCAATCTGCGCTATGCGCTTGATTTCGTTAAGAATCTTTGTATGGCACGCACTAAGCTCATGCTTCGCGGTGGATCGCATTCGCTAAGTGCTCCGCTCAAGTCCGGTTGTCACAAACCGTACTCCCGAGCCGTTACCTCCTCATCAGCGGGCTGCATGGCGTCCTCTACGAACTGCGGTATCTCGCCCTCCCGGAAGTTGTACTCCGTGATGGTAGTATTCTTGCGCCCGGCGGGTGTCAGATCCACGGAATAGTTGCTCATCTGCGCGGTATAGCGCTTCCATACGGTGCACGCCTTGCGCTCGCAGTGCGCGAGTATCTCGCCTATCTGCTCTTTATCCGTAAAATGCGCCGCCCATGAGGAATAATCATCCTCCGGATCTGTCTTATATACAGTGATCTCGTCGATGCTGTCCGCCGTGAAGTCGTCTATATACAGTCCGCTGCTCTTCAGTAGCTCTATCGTGCGGGTAAATGACGGATAGACCTCATATGTCTCGTCAAATGTATAGTTCATGCTGTATGTCTCGACCTTGCCTATGCTGCACTCGGTCGATGCCTGTGAGAAGCTGTAGCTCTCCAGATCCGCCTTGTATGCCGCGGCAAAGGCCGCATACAGCTCGCCGGAGACGGTCTTGGAGCTGCCGCCGCGCCAGAAGCTGATTCTCGCGCTGCGGTCACTCATCTTCTCTGAAGCAGCGTCGGCATATATCGGGAACAGCGTCTGCCTGTAGGTATCGCTTCCGATGACGGCATCCATATCCGCCGCCTCGATATCGTACGGTATGCGGATGGATCTCATCACGGTCTTCCCGCTTTTGAGGCGGTAGCTGACTACGGCATCCCAGCCGTTGCCGTAGGGCTCATATTCATTGCTGCGCTGACATTCCATGCCGCGTCCGGCGATGCGCAGCAGCGCGTCCAGCTCCGCCCCCGTCAGCTTCATCTCACGCAGTATATGATTCGAGCCATATATATTGAAGCGGATCTCGCCGTCGGCATCGCGTCCGGGATAGGAAAAGCCCTGCTCGGTGGATGAATACAGCGCGGCATCTGACACCTGCGATATATCAGGGACGTAGCGGTCATATCCCGTCAGATCAAGACAGAAGATGAGAAATATCGCGACCGCGCCCGCCGCAGAGGCTATGTGCTGCCCGATATGGGCAAAGCATCTGCGCAGGTCTCTGTCATATACACCCTGCACCACCGCGGCGGTGATGACGGCTGTGATACCCGCACAGACCACCGGCACCGGTGAGACGGAATGACCGCTCTCTGCGCCCGTCGTGAAGATCTGCTGCACGATGATGCCGCCCGCCAGAGCAGTATATACTGCTGTCCACAGGAGGAATATCACACGAGCCGGTCTAAAGAGGACGGAACCTCCGGCATACTCCGCGTGTCGTCGCCTATACAGCATGACTGCACCTGTCAGACATAGGCCGCCGACCGCCAGACTGGTCAGATCCGCCGGAATCATATCCGCAAGTATCCCGCGCAGGATATACGGGGTGGGGATATTGTAGTACCACCCTGACTGCTGGTTGAGCGTCCACTGCGGCAGCCCGATCGCGTACAGGGGCGTCAGAGACGGCCATCTGTCAAATGACATATAGTACCATGTTCTCAGGAATGTGCCTGCATATGCCTGATACATGATATAGACCAGCGACTCCGAGCAGATCATGATAAATGTCATGATCGCGGCATATATGCCTCTGCCTGCCAGCATTACCGCCAGTATCGCAAAGCAGTAGCCTGACAGGAAGAGCACGATCAGACGCACCATGCCGATCAGCGCCTCGGTGAGTATCATGCCGGTCATGGCGTCCATGGCAGATGCTATGAGCAGAGCCAGAGCGGTGCTTATGACGAGCGGTATGGTATATATCAGGATGCCGTTTGCAAATACGTATGTGAACCGCTGCTTCGCCGTAAAGGGCTGGCAGTTGTAGAAATCCGTCTTCTCATTGCTGAACAGCCATGAGAAGCCCTGTATGGCAAGCACCGCGCCGAAGATTATAGCCATGAAGGTGAAGCTCTGACGCAGTCCCAGCCAGCTGCTGACGGTGGACAGACGGTCGCTGAGTGCCGCCTCGGCAGAGATCTGGCTGATCCTGGCATAGTGATTGCTGCTGGATATCAGCAGTACTGTCGCTACCGGGTAGTACATGATCATATACAGGATCACGGCGGCGGTCGGCCACATGCGATGCCTTGTGAGCAGCCGCTGTATGCTCATAAAGCCCAGTGTATGTGCGCCTGCATTGGGCAGCGGATTGGTATATGCCGCACTGTCTGTGTGCATAGCGGCGTCGCGTACTTTTTCAAGAAACTCAGTCGAGGATGAATCGTTTGATATCATATCCGGCTACCTCCGTTTCACTGATGAATATCTCCTCAAGGCTAAGAGGAAGGATCTCGTAAAATATCGTATCTGCCGCGGCAAATGCCTGCTCTGCGGCGTCTCTGGCGGCTCGTATGGTGATGGTCTCCAGTCTGCCGCGCTTCTCGGCATTCATGACGTTGAGCTTCTCCAGCGTCTGAGCTCTGGACTGTTCATCGGTGAAGACCACCTGAATCTTCTGGATATTGCTCTTCATATCGACCAGATCCTCGCTGAGCAGCACGCCGCCCTGATGCAGGAGACCTATATGGTCGCATATATCCTCGATCTCGCGCAGGTTGTGCGAGGTCAGCACGGGCGTCAGCCCCCGATCCTCCATATCCTTGGCAAAGAGGCTCTTGACCGCCTGCCGCATGACGGGATCCAGCCCGTCAAATGTCTCGTCGCACAGTATATATCTGGTGCGGGCGGATAGTGCGAGCACGAGTGAAAGCTGCTTTTTCATGCCCTTGGAGTACTCGCGCACACGGCGCTTCGGATCGAGTGCAAAGTCCTTCATCATACGGTCAAAGCGCTCCTTGTCATACCTCGGATAGATATGCGAGAAGTAGTCATTCATTTCCGCGCCGCTGGCATTGCTGAAATAATAGAAATCATTGGGTATGAAGAATAGATCCTTCTTCACATCGGCATCGTCGTAGACCTGACGTCCGTCGTAGAGTATCTGCCCGGAGTCCTGACGCATGACGCCCGCCATCATGCGAAGCAGCGTGCTCTTGCCCGCGCCGTTGGTGCCTATCAGTCCGAAGATCTCGCGGTCCTCTATACGGATGGAGACATCATTGACCGCCCTGACATCACCATATGATTTTGAAAGCTGTAGGGTCTGTATCATCCTCTGTGCCCCTCCCTTGTGATATTTCTGACCAGTCGGATCATCTCGTCTCTGTCAAATCCAAGCTCGTCCGCCTCACAGAGCAGCCCGGCTATGCGCTGCGCCAGCTCGTGCTTCTTGTCCTCGAGCAGCTTATCTGTACGGCTGACGAAATTGCCGTTGCCGCGGACCGTATAGATGTATCCCTGCCGCTCCAGCTCGGCATATGCCTTCTGGACGGTGTTGGGATTGGTTGACAGATCCATCGCCAGCGACCGCACGGACGGCATCTGCTCGTCCGGCTCCATCACGCCGCGCAGGATGAGAGACTTGTACCATGAGCAGATCTGCTCATAGATCGGCCGGGCATCGTGATAGTCTATGATATCCATGCGTCTTCCCCTTTCATGGTTTACAGGAACCTGCTGCCGCCGAGACTTTACGGAAGAAATAGTCATAAGTGTACTGCGACAACTAGTACACTTAAAATACACCGGCTCCGTCATTATCGCAATAGACGGGGAGCCGGATTAAGAAAACTGTCAGAAAGATGCTGCTAGGGCGCTGACATCGAATTGCTGTATATGTGATATTTCAGAGCCCCTGCCGACGTAAGCCGATGCCGAGCAGCGCCGTAGGCTTACGTCGGATCAAGACATCAGTAGTTTTCCAGAAACATATGCTTCTCGCCGTCCTTCTTGTAGGCGACGATGGTCTTGAGATTGACATTCTCCACGCTCTTGAAGATATTGCCCTCCACGTAGGGGTTTGTCTTCTTCATCTCGGCGATGAGATGCTTGACCGCCATGCGCTTGGAGACCTCCGTGCCGTCCTCGCGGCAGGAGGAGCAGGTGTCGGTGAACTTGCATGCACACTGGAGGAAATGCAGCCCGTGTGCATCGCGCCATCTCATGATATCCGCCTCGCGTATCAGATACATCGGGCGGATGAGCTCCATCCCCTCGAAGTTGGTACTGCGCAGCTTGGGCATCATCGTCTGCACCTGCGCTCCGTAGAGCATGCCCATCAGTATCGTCTCTATGACATCATCGTAGTGATGACCGAGTGCGATCTTGTTGCAGCCCAGCTCCTTTGCCCTGCTGTACAGATACCCTCTGCGCATACGCGCGCACAGATAGCACGGCGACTTCTCGACCTCATAGACTGCATCAAAGATATCGGACTCGAAGATGGTGACGGGTATACCGAGCATGGCGGCATTGCGCTCGATGAGCTGCCGGTTGATATCGCTGTATCCCGGATCCATCACGAGAAATACCAGCTCGAACGGGAACTTGCGGTGCCTTAGCAGCTCCTGAAAGAGCTTTGCCATCAGCATGGAGTCCTTGCCGCCGGAGATGCATACCGCGACCCGATCGCCCGCGCTCAGCAGCTCATAGCGGTTGATCGCCTGCGTGAACGGGGTGAAGAGCTTCTTGTGAAATGTCTTGCGGATGCTCAGCTCCGCCTCCTGCTGCTTGTTCGGATCGGAAAAGCAGTACGATGACATGAGCCACGCGCCGTACCCGCCGGACAGGCTGACGGCATCATATCCCAGATCGCACAGCTCACATGCCATGTCCAGGCTCGCATTGCCGTGCATGCAGTAGAGCACATAGCTCGTATCGCGCTCCAGCTCGCCGCCGCGTGCCCGGTCGAGGATATCCGGCATACTGAGGGCATGCGGGATACTGCCGTATGTGTGAGATACAGCGTCGCGTATATCGGCGAGCACATAGGAGCCTGTCGGAAGATCGGCAAGCTCCGAGACGGATATTTCGTTGTGAAAGCGTTCTGTAAGCATGACATAGATGATAGCAGATTGAGGCGGGCTTTGCACGCACTGTATGCGGTCACGGCAAAATGAAGCTTCGACCTGAGCAAGAATGAGGAGTAAATACAAGCAAAAAGGCGTTCTCTATTGACTATCACATTGAGTACCGGGCATAATATATTCCGACATCCGGTGCAACTGCACCGGTTTTCGGAATAGAGGTGTGCTATGGAAATTAAACGTGAT
>CAVJQN010000165.1:0-13262 GCA_963651635.1 Agathobacter sp. | reverse complement strand
CGTCTTGGCTGGACACCATCCAGTCACCATCATTCGACCACCATCAACTACAACAATTATATTGTAAGAAGCACATCAATTTGATATAATTCCCGCATGATTTCAAAAAAAGCAGGAGGGATATTATGAAGAAGAGATTGACTGCTGCACTTCTGGCGGCTGTGATGGCACTGTCTGCAGTCGGCTGCTCCGGCGGATCGGGCGGCTCATCCGCAGGCGGCACCACTGCGGCACAGGGAGCGGACGCCTCGCAGGCACAGACCGCTCAGGAGGAGAAGAAATATACTACATATACAGAGGTCTATTCCGCGGAGCTGAGCACACTGAACTATCTGACGACGACCACGACCGAGGTAGTCGCCAATGCCAGACTGTGCATGGACGGCATGGTGGAGCATGACCAGTACAATATATTGAGACCCGGACTTGCGGAGAGCTGGGAGGTATCGGACGATGAGCTGACATATACATTTCACCTGAAAAAGGGCGTGATGTGGTATACCTGCGACGGCGAGGAGTATGCCGAGGTCAAGGCGGGAGACTTCGTCGCGGCGGCTCAGTGGATCCTCGATGCGGCTCACGCGTCCAAGGTGGCAAATACCTGGTACAACAACATCGCGGGAGCCAAGGACTACTACGACGGCAACACTACGGACTTCTCTACCGTAGGAATCAAGGCGCTCGACGACTATACAGTCGAATATACGCTGATCCAGCCGGTGCCCTATTTCCTCAAGATGCTCTCCAACAGCGTATGGTATCCGGCGCAGGCTGACTTCCTCGCGGAGCAGGGCGACCAGTTCGGTACGAGCAATGATACGCTGCTCTACTGCGGCGCGTATATCTTAAAGACATTTGAGCCGGAGTTCGAGAGAACTCTGGTCATGAATGAGAACTACTGGGGCAAGGATGCCATATCCATCGCGACCATCAAATACAAGTACAACAAGGAGGCGTCGGCTAACGGTCCGGAGCTGTATCTGCGCGGTGAGACGGACAAGGTCACACTCGGCACGGATATCATAGAGGAGTGGAAGGCTGACGAGAAGCTGTGGGATCAGGTACATCCGGCGCAGCTGACCAATATGTCCTACTGGATGGGCTTCAACTTCAATCCGCAGTTCTCCGATGAGTACAAGCCGGCGGAGTGGAAGATCGCCGTCAACAACAAAAACTTCCGCAAGGCGCTCTTCTTCGCATACGACCGCTATGCGGCGACGATGACGCTGGACAGATATACATATAAGGACAAGGTCATCAACACATACTGCCGTCCCGAGCTGGTACAGGTGGACGATGTGGACTATCTGATGATGAGCGGACTGGACGAGTACTCGACCAAGGACAATGTCTTCGACGCGGACAAGGCGGTGGAGTTCAAGAAGGCGGCGATGGATGAACTCTCGGGTCAGCTGACATTTCCGGTGACGGTATATATGCCCTACAATGCCAGCAACAACGCCACGACCAAGCGTGTTCAGGTCATAGAGCAGCAGATGGAAAATGTACTCGGTACGGACTTCATCGACATCGTGCTGGTAGGATATGCCGGATCGAACTTCAACTCGGACGTGAGAAATGCAGGCGACTGGGCATTTATGGAGCTCGGCTGGGGACCTGACTACGCGGATCCCATGAGCAGCTTTGATCCGTTGCTCAAGACCAGCATCGGCAAGAACTGGGGCAGCCTGTATATGGCGCAGGAGTACTACGACGCGGATCTGGACTATGGCACATTCGAGAAGATGGCGCTGGAGGCGAACTCCATAACGGGTGATCTCAAGGCGCGCTATGAGGCATTTGCGGCGGCGGAGAAGTTCCTGCTGGACGAGGCACTCGTGATACCGTGCTATCTGTCGGCAGGCGGATATGAGGCGAGCAAGCTCGATCCGTTCTCGGGATGGACGAGCCAGATGGGCGACTTCGGCAAGAGGAGCCTCAAGGGTGCGGTAGTGCTTGACAAATCCATGAACGAGGACGAGTACAAGGCAGCCAAGGAGGCATATCTGGCGGCACGCTCCGAGGCACGCAAGGCAGAAGAAGCGAACCGCTGAGGCAGCAACTTATACATAGCAACAACGCAGGGGAAGGGCGGAGCGATCCGTCCCTTCCCTTGTGAGCAGCAAGATGAGGGAGGTTTATATGGTCAGATACATCATCAAGCGCCTGCTGCAGTCGCTTCTCACGCTGTTTGTCATAGCGACTGTGGTATTTCTGCTGATGCGGCTCATGCCGGAGTCAGGCTACTTCGGCGAGGAATATGACAAGATGGATCCGGCGCAGATAGAGGCCTCTCTGACGGCGATGGGACTGCGCGATCCGATACATGTGCAGCTCATACGCTACTACAAGTCCATACTCAGGGGAGATTTCGGCAAATCGATATCATTTCGCCCGAATGTGGACGTCATGAAGATCATCAGGCAGAAGGCGCCCTACTCCATCCCGTTCGGACTGGCATCGGTAGCTATCGGCGTAGTCACGGGTATAGCCATGGGCGTGGTGATGGCGAGATTTAAGAACCGTCTCCCCGATATGCTGGGCAATGCCTATGTAGTAGTCATCAATGCCGTCCCCGCGGCGGTCTACTATCTCTTCATCCAGATATATGTCTCCAATATCCTAAAGCTCCCGATACTCTACGACGCGGACAAGCCGTCGAGCTGGATACTCCCGGCTGTCAGCATGTCGCTCAGCGGTATAGCATACTACGCGATGTGGATGCGCCGGTATATGCTGGATCAGATGACCAAGGACTATATCAGCTTCGCACGTGCCAAGGGACTGACGGGCAACAGGCTCATGATAAGACATGTCCTGCGCAATGCCTTCGTGCCGATAGCGCAGTATCTGCCCGCGAGCGTGCTCATGACCATATCGGGCTCGATATATGTCGAGTCGCTCTTTTCCATCCCCGGCATGGGGGGTCTGCTCATAGCCGCCATACAGAGGCAGGACAACCCGCTGGTGCAGGCACTCGTGCTCATATTCTCCAGCATAGGCATACTGGGGCTGCTGCTGGGCGATCTGCTCATGGCTGTATGCGATCCCAGAATCAAGCTGACGGGGAGAGGAGGTGAGGCATGATGAAGCTGCCGACGAGACTTGAGGTCGATATAGAAAAGCAGATACGCGAGCAGGGCGAGGGATATCTTTTCTCGCGTGCCGAGTACAGCAGCACCAGAGCCGAGGACGGAGGGTATTCCAACTACTCGTACTGGCGCTCCACGTGGAGGTCATTTACCAAAAACAAGGTCGCCATGTTCTTCCTGTATCTGCTGCTGGCGGTGCTGCTTTTCACCATGATACAGCCGCTTCTGCCGAATCAGAAGGATCCCAACGAGATATTCTGGATAGGAACCGCGCCCGACATGAACCACGCGCCTGATGCCGAGTTCTGGTTCGGGACAAACTCCACGGGACAGGATCTCTGGTCGAGGATATGGCACGGGACGCGCACGAGCCTTCTGATAGGCATGGTGGTGGGTCTGTGCAATGCCTCCATCGGCATAGTGATCGGCGCGCTGTGGGGATATGTGCGTGTGCTGGATCGCTTCCTGACCGAGGTCTACAATGTGCTGCACAATATCCCCAGCAGCATAGTGCTCATCCTTGCATCGTATATCTTAAAGCCAGGTATCGGGACGATGATATTTTCCATGTGCGTGCTCGGATGGCTGCCCATGTGCCGCTTCGTCAGAAACCAGATCGTCATCATCAGAGATCAGGAATACAATCTGGCGTCGCGCTGTCTGGGCACTCCGACGCTGCGCATGATCACGAAAAACCTCCTGCCGTATCTGGTGAGCGTCATCATGCTTCGTATCGCGCTGGCGATACCGTCCGCCATCGGAAGCGAGGTATTCCTGACATATATAGGACTGGGACTTCCGGTCAACATCCCCTCGTTGGGCAATCTCATCAACGAGGGACGTATCGTCATGATGAGCGCCAGCTCGCGCTATCAGATCATATTTCCGTCGATAGTGCTCTCCGCCATCACCATATCCTTTTATGTCATCGGCAATGCATTCTCCGACGCTGCCGATCCCAAGAATCATGTGTGAGGAGGTATGAGGCGTGAGCGAAGATATCATGAAAGGCAATGAAGAGATCAAAGTAAGAGATACTGCGGCAGTCGGCGGCACGGATGATACCGTAAGGTCGGCGGCGACTGCATGGGAGAGTGAAAGAGACAACAGAGCAGATACAGGTGCCGCAGAGACATCCGGGACGGCATCAGACGGTACATCACATGGCGGCAGCGACTGGGGGCAGAGGGAGAAGATACTCGAGGTCAAGGATCTCGAGGTACAGTTTGACCTGCGCGGGCAGGTGCTCACAGCCATCCGCGGCGTGAGCCTCGACATATATAAGGGGGAGAGCATAGCGATAGTAGGTGAGTCCGGCTCCGGCAAGTCAGTATTTACCAAGACCTTTATGGGCATGATGGACAAGAACGGCAGGATCACCCGCGGCGATATCCTCTACAAGGGCATGAACCTCGCTAGGTTTAAGACGGAGAAGGAATGGCTGCAGATAAGAGGCAGGGAGATCGCCATGGTCTTTCAGGATCCGATGACCAGTCTGAACCCGCTCAAGACCGTAGGAAAGCAGATACAGGAGGCACTGGAGCTCCATCAGCATATGCGCGGCAGAGCAGCCAGAGACAGGGTCATAGAGCTGCTCGGGGATGTCGGCATCACTGATCCGGAGAGACGATACAGGCAGTATCCGCATGAGTTCTCGGGAGGCATGAGACAGCGCGCCGTCATTGCCACGGCTATCGCCTGCAATCCGAAGATACTCATATGCGACGAGCCGACGACGGCGCTGGACGTGACCATACAGGCGCAGATCATAGAGCTGCTCGGACAGATGCAGGAAAAATACGGTCTGACCATCATTTATATCACTCACGATCTGGGCGTCGTGGCTAAGGTGGCGGACAGGATAGCCGTGATGTACGCCGGGGATATCGTAGAGGTCGGGCTGTGTGATGAGATATTCTACAACTCGCAGCATCCCTATACATGGGCGCTGCTGTCGAGCCTGCCGCAGCTGGGAGTAAAGGGCGAGCCGCTGTACTCGATACAGGGCACGCCGCCCAACCTGTTCAAGGAGGTGAAGGGGGATGCATTTGCCCCGCGCAACCCGCAGGCGCTGAATATAGACTATCAGATACGTCCGCCGTACTTTAAGATATCGCCTACGCACTATGCCAAGACATGGCTGCTGGACGAGAGAGCGCCCAGGACAGAGCCGCCTGCGATCATCTCGCGGCTCAGGGACAGATGGAAGGAGGCGAATCCGTATGCCTGATATGAAGGAAAAGCTCCTGGAGGTCAGAGATCTGCATGTCGTCTTCGGCAAGGGACGCAAGAGATTTGAAGCCATCAAGGGAGTGAGCTTTGATATATACAAGGGCGAGACCTTCGGACTGGTGGGCGAGTCCGGCTCCGGCAAGACGACCATAGGACGCGCCATCATCCGCATCAACCCTGTCTCCTCCGGAGAGATACTCTTCAAGGGAGAGCGCATCAGCGGCAAGATCGACAAAAAGACCCGGCAGGATATCATCCGCAGGATACAGATGATATTTCAGGATCCTATGGCATCGCTCAACGAGCGCGCGAAGGTTGACTATATAGTATCCGAGGGACTGTACAATATAGGCGGCTTTACATCCGAGCAGGAGCGCCGCGAGCTTGTGGACAAGGCGATGCTGGACGTGGGACTGCCTCCGGAGTTTGCGACGAGATTTCCGCACGAGTTCTCGGGAGGGCAGAGACAGCGCATCGGTATAGCGAGAGTGCTGGCGATGCATCCGGAGCTGGTCATAGCGGACGAACCCATCAGTGCGCTTGACGTATCCATCAGGGCGCAGGTGCTCAATCTCCTGTCGCAGCTGCAGAAGGAATATGGTCTTACCTACTTGTTCATAGCGCATGATTTGTCTATCATGAGATTTATCACCAATCGTCTGGCGGTCATACACAAGGGCGAGATCGTGGAGCTGTCCGATACGGAAAAGCTCTTTGAGCATCCCCTGCATCCGTATACGAAATCGCTCATATCGGCGATACCGCAGCCGGATCCTCTGACGGAGAAGGGCAAGAAGGCGATGAGATACGATCCGTCCTGTCACGACTATACATCGGACAAGCCCGTATGGACCGAGATAGAGGACGGACACTATGTGCTGGGCAATCAAAAGGAGCTGGAGGAGTACAGAAAGGAGATCGCAAACTGAGATGGAGCATACTATTTCAGAAATATGTCCGCAGGCGCAGGTCTATATCGTGCCTGTCATGGCGGGAGCGGCGCGCCGAGTTCATATAGCTGATATGATCGACGAGGCTATAGATATAGCATTGCAGGATAATGCAGGCTCTGAGCCGGGCAGCATCAGGACACTGACGATGCCGTCGGGAGGAGCGCTGGTGAGCGTGATACTGGCGGGCATGGGAGGCAGCCTGCCCAGCGTGAGACAGCTTCATACAAAGCTCGCGTCCGCATTCAAGGAGGCGAGACATCTGGGTGCAAAGACAGTGGCGGTGATGCTGGATCAGACACCGGAGCTGACCTCTTCAAGAGATCTGTTCGTCGCTCTGGCGCGTCTGCCACAGCTCGCGGGCTACAGCACCAACGGACACAGGCATACTCCCGTGAGCAGCAGCTTTGAGACGGTCACGTTCGTGACTGAGCGGGCTGATATGGAGGATGCACTCGGCGAAGCGGTGGCATGTGCACGTGGCACAATCATCGCCCGTCAGCTGTGCAATATGCGTGCGACGGAGCAGACACCGCTTTCTCTGGCGGCGGACGCTTGCGCGCTGGGCAGAGAGTACGGCTTTGAGGTAGAGGTGCTGGAGCATGACGCGATAGAGGCGCTGGGCATGGACAGCTTCCTGTCCGTGGCAAAGGGAGCGGTCAATACACCGCCAGCGCTTATAGTGATGAGATATCTGCACGGAGGAGACGCGCCGCGCATCGGTCTGGTAGGCAAGGGTATCGTATATGACAGCGGCGGATACAGCATCAAGACCACCGCCGGTATGAAAAACATGTTTGACGACATGGGCGGCGGCGCTGCGGTGATAGGAGCCATGACCGCCATCGCGAGCCGCTCCATGAAGGTCAATGTCATCGGCGTCATAGCCGCCTGCGAGAACAAGATATCGGAGGAGGCATACGAGCCGGGCGATATCATCGGCTCCATGAGCGGCAAGTCCATAGAGGTCATCAGCTCCGACGCGGAGGGCAGACTGACGCTGGCGGACGCGGTGACATATATACAGCAGAAGGAGGACTGCCGGACGGTGATCGATATCGCGACGCTCACCGGCGCGGCAAAGGGCGCGGTAGGCAAGTTCACCGCGGCTGTGCTGTGCAATGATGACGCACTCTACGATGCCGCATGGGAGGCATCGAGAGTATCGGCGGAGAAGATATGGCGGCTGGATGCCGATTCCGAGATGATACCGTGCCTGAAATCTCCGGTGGCGGATCTGAAAAATACCGGCAATTCCGCGACGGACGGCGGCGGCTGTATGCTGGGAGGTCTCTTCGTGGGAGAGTTCATAGAGGACGGCACGTCATGGCTGCATATCGATATGGCGCCCGTGAACTTCCGCTCGGAGCCGCCTGCATACGGCTCCTACGGAGCGACGGGATACGGAGCGGCGCTGCTCTACCATCTGACAAAGCAGCTGAGCCGACAGGCATAGGACATGCGGGGGCAAAAGCCTTTTGCCCCCGCATCACAATATACCCCGCATCAGGGGGACAGGCAGAAGGAGATGTCATATGAAGCCTCGTATAGGAATCATCACGAGATATAACGAAAAAGAAAGACAGTACTTTTCTACATCGGCATATGTACTGGCGATAGCGGCAGCGGGGGGCGTCCCGGTGCAGCTCCCGCTGGTGGATATCGACGACGCGGACAGTCTCATCGGATGCGTGGACGGACTGCTGGTGACAGGCGGTCCGGATGTGTCACCGCTCCTGTACGGAGAGGAGCCGTGTCAGAATATGGGCGGATGCTGTCAGCACAACGACCTGATGGAGTTCGCTCTCGTGCGCAGTGCGGTCGCCGCGGGCAAGCCCGTGCTCGGCATATGCCGCGGTCTGCAGGTCATCAATGTAGCATACGGAGGAACCCTGTATCAGGATATCCCGAGCCAGCTTGCGGGCAGCCACCTGCATCTTCAAAAATCCGCCCGGGGAGAGGCGACGCATACGGTATGCATCACACCCGGCAGCTATGCATATGAGGTCTGCGGAGGCGAGAAGATATATGTGAATACATTTCACCATCAGAGCGTCAAGGATATAGGGAAAGGTCTGAAAATCACGGCTCATGCGTCAGACGGCATCGTCGAGGCGATAGAAAATGAAGACGGGTCAGTATTTGCCGTGCAGTGGCATCCCGAGAATATGTACGAGGAGCATCCCGAGCACAGGGCGATATTTGAGAAGTTCGTGCAGCGCTGTGTGGTGTGACAGCATGTGCTGCCGGAGAGCTGACTTTGAACACTGACAGACACTGACGGCAGCATGGCCGATTCTGAAAATAGTATAGACAAGGCTGATAGCAGCATATATAATGACCTCGGCTCTTCGGGGTCATTATTTTTAAAACGCGAGTTAGTTATGACTAACTAGAAGTTAGTCATAACTAATTTAACACAGAATCGTCGCACGACAAGTTGATACGGGTTGCTACGCGCATAGTGCTCACGCACCCATCAAACAGACATGTGTGTACCCTGCACAACATCGAACAGCCGTCCGTGCGTTTACAGCAGTAAGATCATACATAGGGAGGAGAAGCGTATGTCCGGGGAAATGCTGGTAACTCACTGCTCGCCGACATTGGCGGGGATCAAGACGGCAAATATGTTCACATGTCCGTATGACACGATAGAGGATATGCGCGAGGGTGTGCGCAGGTGGAACATGGCTCTCTTCGGAAAGGGCCTGCGTATCCTGCCGCTCAGATATGAAAAAGGCAGGGCGCTCATATATATCTATCGTCCGTCCATGCTGGCGGACGACCTGAAGGATCAAAGGACGCGAGAGCTGCTGCGCCGATGTGGCTACTCGGTGCAGACACCGGAGGACTGCATCGTGCAGCTGGCGCGCCGTCTGGCAGGGAAGGAGCAGTTCCCGCATGAGATAGGGCTGTTTCTGGGATATCCGCCGGAGGATGTGGACGGCTTTATATCGCATAAGGCGGGCGGCTTCAAATACTCCGGCTACTGGAAGGTATACGGAGACGAGGAGAAGGCGAAGCGCACATTTGCCAGATACAGGCAGTGCACGCGCATATACAGCGAACAGTACGCGCGGGGTCAGAGTATCGAGCGGCTCACGGTAGCCGATTGATATAAAAAATATGAGAAAGGTTGGTATATCTATGAGCAAGACAGCAGTTGTATATTGGAGCGGTACGGGCAATACGCAGGCTATGGCTGAGGCGGTGTCCGAGGGCGTGAAGGAAAAGGGCGGCGAGGCTGATCTTTTGACGGCGGCGCAGTTTGACGCTTCGAAGATGGACGCATATGACGCGGTTGCGTTCGGATGTCCCGCTATGGGAGCGGAGGAACTGGAGGAGACGGAGTTTGCGCCGATGTACGAGGGATGCAGAGCTAAGCTCTCCGGCAAGAAGATTGCCCTGTTCGGATCATATGGCTGGGGAGACGGCGAGTGGATGCGTACATGGGAGGAGTCCTGCAAGGCAGACGGAGCCGTGCTGGCGTGCGACTGCGTGATGTGCAATGAGATGCCCGACGCGGACGGCATCGCGGCGTGCAGGAGCCTGGGCGCGGCGCTGGTGTAATCGTCGCGTGCGTCTGATATAATCGTTGCAGCTGATGCAGGGAGCGCCGCGTTCACAGCGCTATCCTACTCATGTCTTGAATCGGCATCAGATATACAGCGAGGAGGCGGCCGCATGGGCGAGAAAAAGTATATGTTGATATACAGACAGCTCAGGAGCGATATCACGGACGGGGTCTACGCATACGGCGCGAAGCTCCCGTCCAAGCGCGTGCTGGCAGATCGCCTCGGCGTGAGTGTGATCACGATAGAGCATGCCTATGAGCTGCTGTGCGATGAGGGATACGCCCGTGCCAGAGAGAAAAGCGGATACTTTGCCGCATTTCATGCGGATGACGGATGGCTGGGAGCTGCCCCGGAGGCAGCCACGCCGCGTCCTGCTGCGGTCAAGGAGCCGCATCGGATGTATTTCCCGTTCCCTACATATGCCAGAACCGTGCGCAAGGTGCTGACAGACTATGGCGAGGAGCTTTTCATCAAGTCGGACAAGCGCGGAAGTGATATACTGCGCAGCGCGATAGCGGACTATCTGGTGCGCAGCCGCGGCATGAGGATCACGAAAGATCAGGTGATAGTAGGCTCGGGCTCGGAGTACATGTACGGCATCATCGTACAGATGCTGGGCAATGACCGCATATACGCGGTCGAAAATCCCTCATATGACAAGATCAGCCTGTCCTATACTGCGGGCGGAGCTGAGTGTGAATTTCTGGACTTCGCCTGTGACGGCATAGAGGACAGCGCTCTTGCCGCCTCGCGAGCCTCCGTACTGCATATCACGTCCTACAGGAGCTATCCGAGCGGCATCACCGCCTCCGCATCGAAGCGCGCGGGATATCTGCGCTGGGCGGCAAGGCGCGGCGCGTATATAGTCGAGGACGACTTCGAGTCTGAGTTCTCTCTGTCGTCCAAGCCGGAGGATACCGTCTTTTCTATGGACACGCAGGGACGCGTGATCTATCTGAATACATTTACCAGAACCATCTCGCCGTCTATGCGCGTGAGCTATATGGTGCTGCCGGAGAGCCTGAACACGACGTTTGGCGAGAGGGTGGGGACATTTTCCTCGACAGTGCCGACCATAGACCAGTACGTGCTGGCAGAGCTGCTGAACGGCGGAGAGTTCGAGAGGCATATCAATCGCGTCCGCAGGAGATTGCGCGGGATGCAGTCAATATAGAATTTGTTTGTGATTTAATACCATAAACTCGTTGAAACACCGGACAGGATATGCTACCATACAGTTACCTACCAAAGAAGTAGGTATAAGGAGGCAGCGATTTATGAATATCTATGCGGATAATGCAGCGACGACGAAGATGAGCAGGACGTCGATTGATGCGATGCTCCCATACATGGAGGAGGTATACGGCAATCCGTCCAGCCTGTACACGATAGGACAAAAGGCCAAGGAAGCGCTGGAGAGCGCCAGAGAGCGGGTAGCCAAGGCCTTGAACTGCGAGCCGAGAGAGGTTTACTTCACATCGGGCGGCAGCGAGGCGGACAATCAGGCAATCATCTCCGCGGCGAGGTGGGGCGAGAAGAAGGGCAAAAAGCATATCATATCGACTGCATTTGAGCATCACGCAGTACTGCATACACTCAAAAAGCTGGAAAAGGAAGGCTTTGAGGTGACACTGCTGGATGTTCACTCCAACGGCATCGTGACGCCGCAGCAGGTGGAGGACGCTATCCGCGACGATACCGCGCTGGTGACGATCATGTATGCGAATAATGAGATCGGAACCATACAGCCCATCCGCGAGATAGGCGAGATCTGCCGCAGGAAAGGCGTGATATTCCACACGGACGCCGTACAGGCAGTGGGGCATATCCCGGTTGATGTGCAGCGCGACAATATCGATATGCTGTCATTGTCCGCGCACAAGTTCCACGGCCCTAAGGGCGTGGGCGTGCTTTACGCGAAGAAGGGCATACCGCTGGTCAATATCATCGAAGGTGGCGCGCAGGAGAGAGGTAAGCGTGCGGGCACCGAAAATGTCCCCGGCATCATGGGTATGACGGCGGCACTGGAGGATGCGGTCGCTCATCTGGACGAGTATACGGCTCATGTGACGCCGCTCAGAGACAGGCTCATCGCCGGACTGGACGAGATCCCGTACGGAGAGCTCAACGGCGACCGCGATATGAGGGTACCGGGTACGGTGAACTTCTGCTTCGAGGGCATCGAGGGCGAATCACTCCTGCTGCTGCTGGATGACAAGGGCATATCGGCATCGTCAGGCTCGGCATGTACATCGGGTTCGCTGGATCCCAGCCATGTGCTTCTGGCGATAGGCAGACCGCATGAGGTGGCGCACGGCTCACTGAGACTGTCGATAGGAGACGATATCACGCAGGAGCAGGTGGACTACATGATAAAGTCCGTCAGGGAGGTCGTAGAGTACCTGAGAAATATGTCTCCGTTCTGGGATGATCTCGTGAAGGGCAGGAGAGCGCATATCCTCCCGGAATAAATCTGAAATCGGCATCATACAGAGCGGCAGGTGCGATAAAGACAGAGCACAAGAAAAATTAAGACAGGTGTCAGGACAGAAATTAGAATATGAGTCAGGATACAGGTCAGGATATAAAATAGAAGTTGACGCGGCTAAGGGCGACGGCAGGTCGCCTCGCCGCAGGAAGGCGGATAAAGGATATGGCATTATACAGTGAAAAGGTTATGGATCATTTCAGAAATCCGAGAAATGTCGGAGTGATAGAGGACGCGTCCGGTGTCGGCGAGGTGGGCAATCCCGTCTGCGGCGATATCATGAAGATGTATCTGAAAATCAATGACGATCAGGTGGTAGAGGATGTGAAGTTCGAGACCTTCGGCTGCGGCAGTGCGATAGCGTCCAGCTCGATGGCGACGGAGATGATCAAGGGCAAGCCCCTGTCAGAGGCACTCCAGCTCACGAATAAAGCGGTCGCGGAGGCACTCGACGGACTGCCGGCACACAAGATGCATTGCTCCGTGCTGGCGGAGGAGGCGATAAAGTCGGCGGTCAAGGACTATTATGACAAGAATGGTATAGCATATGACCCGGCAGATTTCCCGAAGGAGGACTCCGAGGAGCACGAGCATACGGAAGAGGAGTGAGGAGAGAACGGAGAGAATGGTCAGAGGCGTGATGATCTCGTGGTTCGTCGAGCTGTGTCTGACAGCTTACGAGCTAAAAAACATCCCTTGCCAAACCCCGCTCCAGAGGGTATATTATAAAGCAAAGGGAGAGTCAGAACGACGGTCTACCCTCAGCTGTGTGGCTAGCTTTTTACAGCCGCTTCACTATTGCGAGTAGTGGGCGGCTATTTTCTATCCTTGCCAATCTCATACATGAGACTGGCGAGGTTTACCAGTAAGATACCTATCTGGATAAGCTCCGAGTAAGTAACCATGGCATCACCCTCCTTTC
>CAVJQN010000164.1:0-5902 GCA_963651635.1 Agathobacter sp. | reverse complement strand
GAAAAAGCCCGAGGAGGGCGAGAGCGAGGAATAAGAAGAAAACAAGAAATCAAGAATCGAGAAATCAACAGGCGGCACATGGGAATCCCCGCGTGCCGCCTGTCATACTTAATCAATTTCTTGAATCTTTTCCAGACTGTCTCTAAGCGATGGAAGATCCTCTGCTACAATCTCCCATACCAGATCTAGATTCACTCCCTCGTAATCATGAACGATACGATTTCGCAATCCGTATAGCTGATGCCACGGGATGCCGGGGTGGGATGCTCGAAAATCCGCATCAAGATGTCGAACCAATTCTCCCATCTGGCTGAGGTTGAATACACAGGCTTCGATGAGCATCGAGTTGGCGGAAAAACCGTCATGACTTACGTCATGACAATAGTTCAATATCGTGTCAGTGAGCCGGATGAGTTTGGCGATGATGACGTCATTTCGCATAAATCACCTGCCCTGTCTGCTTGATCTCAGAGTCAACGGGCGATCCGCTGTTGATGTGGCGGACATCAAACACATCAACATCCTTATCCAGAGCTTCGCGAATCGACTCAACTAAGCCAATGAAGCGCAGCCCGCGCAGGTCGCTGTCGACGAGAATATCCACATCGCTGTCGGCAGTGGCGGTTCCTTTACTGTACGAACCGAACAGTATGGCTTTTTTTACACCGTGCGCTTCAAGAATGGGTCTAAGTATATATCTGATGTTTTCACTGCTGTATATCTCAGACGACATGTGGCATCTCCCTTCTTTTTTACAAATATAGCTTTTTTGATAGCTTACAGCAACAGTTTAAATCCCAAAGCAGTGAAAAATAGTGAAAAAATAGTGTAATTATAATGAATAAATCGCTGCTCTTTTGATATAATATACGTATCAGGAGGGCGCTTTTTATGATAAAGGCTACTTTGTCAAATGAGATATTAAAGTATATTACGGAGATAGACAAAAACAGGTATAAGGTATCGGAAGTTGCGCTGCCTGTTGCTGTGGCAAGTAAGCTGAGAAAGAATTCAAAGAAGAAAAGTTCCTATGCATCTACCAAGATTGAGGGGAATCCTTTATCAGAGAAGCAGGTGGATGAGGTTATAGACAGCGATGAACGAAAACACTATTTTAAGCCGGAGCAGGAGGTTCGTAATTATTTCCTGGCATTGAATTATCTGGAAGAGAAGGCAGCGAAAAGGGAGCGGTTTTCCAAGAAACTGATACTGGATGTGCAGAAGTATGTTGAAAAGGGAGCCTCAAAAGAAAAAATAGGACTTCGGGGGCCAATGCCACCCGGAGTATTATTTGCTGTATATGATTCACAAACAGGGAATCCCGATTATATTCCTCCGGAATACAGTGATATACCGGATTTGTTGGATGAATTGGTAAAATATGTGAATACGACAGACGATCATCCGCTCATAATTGCAGCTATAGTTCATTATCAGCTTGTAACGATTCATCCGTTCGAAGATGGAAATGGGCGAACAGCACGGCTGCTCTCGGGATATATTTTAGATATCAACGGATATGGCTTTAACGGAATCGGCTCATTAGAAGAGTATTTCGCATATGATATTGATGAATATTATGAATCAATCCAGATGGGACTGCCTGCACTGTATTATTCGGGAAGAGATAATCCGCCTCATCCGGAGATATGGATCAATTATTTCCTTCGCATGGTATTGCTGTATTCCAATAAGGTTTGCGAATTATCAGAGAGCTCAAACGGAGAAAAACTGGGAGGAAGCCTTTCGTATCTAAAGGGCAAAGAAAAAGAATTACTCCTGCTGCTCATGAAGAACTACAAAAGAGAGTTCACACCTATCGAAGTAAGCAAAGAACTTAAGGTTACCAACAAGACAGTTATCAATCGACTTGCAACACTTGTAAAAAACGGCTTTGTCATTCCACACATGGTCAAGGAACGTATACGTTCCTATGAATTGTCTGACTTTACAAAGCAGAATGAGCAGGAGATAAGAAAGCTTTTGGGGCAAGTGTGAGGATATCATCCATTCCTTGCACATATGACAACTTAGTGCTATCATTCAAGCTACCATATAGAGAAGGTTAGAGACAAGCTCGACGACCCTTCAGCAACCTACGCTAAGCGGCAAGGTGCTAAAGCTTGAATGATGGGATCATATGAATGTATCGCCCATCATTGCGATGGGCGATTTGCTTTGCGAGACATACTGCCGCTGCATGCAAGCACAGAAAGGACAGATACAGATGTATTATTACAGCAACGAGATAGTATTCAGAGGGCACCCGGACAAGGTCTGCGATCAGATCAGCGCAGCCATCCTGCAGGCATGCATGCAGCAGGATCCGTATACCAGAGCCGGCATCGAGACGGTGGGAGGCAAGGGCAAGGTCTTCATCACCGGCGAGGTCACGACCAAGGCGGTGATCGACGTGAAGAAGATAGCTGCCGATATGCTCAGCGAGATAGGCTACGACCCGGCGCGATATGAAATCATCGACAATATCGGTATGCAGTCGGCTGATATCGCCATGGGCGTGGACAAGGACGGAGCGGGCGATCAGGGCATGATGTTCGGCTATGCATGCTGCGATACGCCTGAGAAGCTCCCCGTCGCCATGGTCATACTTCAAAAGCTCGCCATGAGATACGAGGAGCTGCGCAGGAAGGACAGTCGCTTCCTCCCCGACGGCAAGGCGCAGATCACCGGAAGATACGAAAAAGGACAAAAGCTCACTGGCATCCGGACATTTACCATATCCTATCAGAATACCGAGCAGGAAAGAGATGAGACGGACAGGATCATCAAGGATATCGCGGCGCAGATCGCCGGAGAGTACGGTCTGACGATAGACGAGTTTCTGGTCAATCCGACAGGCAAGTTCGAGATCGGCGGCTTCGACGGAGATGCCGGGCTGACGGGACGCAAGATCGTAGTTGACGCATATCAGAGCTTTGCAAATGTAGGCGGCGGCTGCCTCAATGGCAAGGATCCGACCAAGGTGGACTTCTCTGCGGCGCACAAGGCGAGACAGATCGCCAAGAGATATATCGGCGAGCACAGATGGTGTGAGGTGCAGCTGTCATATGCAATCGGCATTTCCAGACCGCTGGCTATATATATCGAGACCGATGCAGGTGAGATCGAGGCACCCGACTCGCTGTACGAGGAGTGCAGGCCGTCGCATATCATAGATGACCTTGATCTCAGACACGCGAACTATGTGGAGCTGGCGAAGTACGGGCATTTCCGTGGTTGAGTTATTTTATGATACTGGAGTCAAAAGACCCAAATCGTCGATGCAAGCTTGTTTGCATGAGCAGATTTGACTTTTTGACCTGCCAAAATATGAGCAGGTAGTCGTGGACAGCTATCGCATGGGCAGTGCTAGCGCTTCTCTTCGGCACTGTGTGCCTCGGCAAGCGAAGCCATTGCCTCAGGGTTACGAGTGCTTTGAGGGTTGCGGGAGCGCTATGCGCGTAGCAACCCGTATCAACTAGGGGTCAAAATACCTTTTGCCCATAGTATCATATTCATATACCACTCACTAAGCCGTATGTAAGCCGAGGCCGGTTTACAGTATACTTTTTCTGATCGCCATCTGACTGCCGGCTGACTTCCGGCTGACTGCCAAAAAGGAAAATGCGGAAATTTCTGCGAGTACATGGTACAATGTGTACGGCTGCGCCGCAGGGCACAGTCATACGCATCTGACCCGTCGCGACAAAAAAACGGGCGGATACTATGAGCAGTGCAAAGCATCAGATGCGAAAAGGCAGGACACGAAGCGCAGGACACGAAGCGCAGGGCGCGAAGCACAGGATACGCAGTACGGCGGCGAGCCGCACACCACATCGACAGTAAGGAAACATGGGACGAATCATAGCAGTAGCAAATCAAAAGGGCGGCGTCGGCAAGACGACCACGGTCATCAACCTCTCGGCTGCACTGGCAGAGGCGGGGCAGCGTGTGCTGGCCGTGGACATGGATCCGCAGGGCAATCTCAGCAGCGGTCTGGGGTGTGTGAAAGGCAGCTTTGAGGCCGGGACATATGAGCTGATCGTGGGAGACGCACAGCACGCGGACGCGATCAGAGACACCGAGACAGAAAACCTCTCCCTCCTTCCGGCTGATGTTGATCTGTCGGGCGCGGAGATAGAGCTGCTGGACACCGATGCAAGGGAGAGCGCTTTAAAGACGCAGCTCGACAAAATCAGGGACGACTATGATTTCATCCTCATCGACTGCCCCCCGTCGCTGAGTATACTGACGATCAACGCACTCACCGCGGCAGATACGGTGCTGGTGCCGCTCCAATGCGAGTACTACGCGCTGGAGGGTCTCAGCCAGATGCTCAGCACCATAGAGCTGATACGAAAGCGCATGAACAGGGGATTGCGCGTAGAGGGCGTCGTATTTACCATGTATGACAACCGCAATAACCTGTGCCGTCAGGTCGTGGACAATGTCCGCGCATCGCTGGACGAGCATATCTACAACACCGTGATACCGAGAAATGTCAGGCTGGCGGAGGCTCCGAGCTACGGGATGCCCATCACGCAGTATGACAGCAGATCCACCGGGGCTGAGAGCTACAGACTCCTTGCCGCTGAGGTGATATCTAGGAAGGACTGACCATGGCGACAAAAAAAAGAGGTTTGGGTAGAGGGCTGGAGGCACTGCTTGGGCCGGGAGCAGACGATGCTGCCGATGCAGCAAGCTCGGTAAGAGATGGTAAGGGGTCAGCCCCGGGATCAGGGAAAAATCCATCAAAGTCAGGAACCGCACGCACGGACGCATCAGGCAAAAAGGGCGGCTCATCGTCACGTGCCGCAGACAAGGCGCATACGGACGGGAGCAAAGACGACGCGGCGGGCGCAGGAAGCGCAGCATCCGCAGGAGGCGCAGGTGCTGCGGGCGGCGCGGAGCAGATGGTCAAGATATCCATGGTCGTGCCCAACAAGGATCAGCCGCGCAAGAACTTTGACAGGGAAGCCCTCGACGAGCTGACGCAGTCAGTCAGGCAATACGGCATAGTCACGCCGCTCATCGTCAAAAAAAGCGGCCATATGTATGAGATCATCGCCGGAGAGCGGCGCTGGAGAGCGGCGCTGGCGGCAGGGCTCAAGGAGATCCCGGTCATAGTCCGTGACTATGACGAGCGTCTGGCGGCTGAGATCGCCATCATCGAGAACCTCCAGAGAGAGGATCTCAATCCCATAGAGGAAGCGCAGGCGTACGAGCAGCTGATGAAGGAATACGGCCTCAGTCAGGAGGAGGTCGCTGTCCGCGTATCCAAGAACAGATCCACCATCACCAACACGCTCCGGCTTTTGAGACTGGACGAGAGGGTCAGAGAGATGGTAGTGGACGGCAGCATTTCCGCGGGTCATGCGAGAGCGCTGCTGGGACTGGAGGACGGAGACGATCAGAAGGCGCTGGCGGATATCGCCGCGGCTGAGTCGCTGAGCGTGCGTGAGATAGAAAAGCGAGTGAAGAATTTCGGCAGACCCAAGCCTCCCAAAAAGGTCGAGACGCAGGAGGCGGCTATCTACTTCAGGGAATACGAGAACAGGATGCAGAGTCTGCTGGGAACGAAGGTTCATATCAACCGCAAGAGCCCGACGAAGGGGCGGATAGAGATCGAGTACTATTCGCAGGACGAGCTGGAGCGTCTGATGGATCTGATAAAGAGGACGGCTGAATGAATGTAAATCTTATCATAGCTCTGATAGCGCTGGATGTGCTGCTGGCGGGAGCGGTGGTCTACGTGATCGTCAAGTACAAGCGCCTCTATCGGGCATATGATGTCTTCATGAGGGGCAGGGATGCCGAGAGCCTAGAGGAGACCATCCTCGCGCATGTCGAGGCGATCGCTGCTCTTGAGGAAGAGGATCATGTGAACAAGGACGCTATCAGG
>CAVJQN010000163.1:0-2720 GCA_963651635.1 Agathobacter sp. | reverse complement strand
GCTCAAATACGTCCATCAGACGTCATGGGGTCTTTCGACAAGGATCATCGGCGCCATCATCATGGTACACGGAGACGACTCGGGTCTGAAGCTCCCGCCGCTCGTAGCGCCTACGCAGGTGACCATCGTGCCCATCCAGCAAAAGAAGGAGGGCGTGCTCGAAAAGGCGCGTGAGATAGAGGCGACGCTCAAGGCAGCGGGTATCCGCGTCACGGTCGATGATTCGGAGAAGAGCCCGGGCTTCAAGTTCGCGGACTGCGAGATGAGAGGCGTGCCGCTGCGCATCGAGGTAGGACCGAGGGATATCGCAGAGAACAGGTGCGTATATGTCAGGAGAGATACCCATGAGAAGACCGAGGTATCGCTGGAGGGCATAGCACAGAGCACGGCGGATATGCTGACTGCTATCCAGAAGGATATGTACGAGGCGGCGAAGGCTCATATGGAGAGCCATACCTATACCGCGGCGAACATGGACGAGTTCACCGACATCATCAACAACAAGCCCGGCTTTATCAAGGCTATGTGGTGCGGATGTCAGGAGTGCGAGGATAAGATCAAGGAGCTGACGGCAGCGACATCGCGCTGCATGCCGTTCAAGCAGGAGCATATCGGAGATGTCTGCGTCTGCTGCGGCAAGCCCGCCACCAAGATGGTCTACTGGGGTCGGGCGTATTAAAGGGAGGTCTACCATCACAATCAACATACCCAAGGGTGCCGAAAGAATCATACGGATACTGCATGACAACGCCCACGACGCATATGTCGTGGGTGGTTGTGTACGTGACAGCATACTCGGGCGCGACCCGGGGGACTGGGATATCACCACCTCCGCCCGTCCCGAGGAGGTCAAGCGCCTGTTTCGGCGCACCATAGACACCGGCATAGAGCATGGCACGGTCACCGTCCTGACCAATGACGGCAACTACGAGATCACGACATATCGCATAGACGGGGCATATACCGACGCGCGCCATCCCGACTCTGTGGAATATACGGACGATCTGAGAGAGGATCTGCGCAGACGCGACTTCACCATCAATGCGATGGCATATTCCGACGAAAAGGGACTGGTCGATATATACGGAGGTCTCGATGATCTGAGCGCACATCTCATACGATGTGTGGGAGATCCCGATGAGCGCTTCACGGAGGATGCGCTGCGTATATTGCGCGCCGTGAGATTCGCCGCACAGCTGGGCTTTGAGATAGAGGAGAGGACTGCCGCCGCCATCAAAAACCATGTGCCGCAGCTCGCGCATGTGAGCAAGGAGAGGATATTTGCGGAGCTGAACAAGGCGCTCTGCTCCGACCATCCGCAGGCACTGGAGATCATATATGCCGAGGAGATGGAGACCAGCATCTCGCCGTCATTTCCCCTGATCCGGGAGACGGCGGTGCGAGGCATGGAGCAGGCGGCATATCTGAGGAAGGAGAAGCACCTGAGATGGGCGGCGCTGATGCGCGAACTGACGCCTAAGGACGCGGAGAGGATACTGCGCGAGCTAAAGAGCGATACGGATACGATCCGTCGGGTCAGGACGCTCGTCGGAGAGCTCAAGGAGTGTACACCCGTGAGACCGGTCGAGATCAGACGGCTGCTGAGCAAGATCGGACCGGATATGTTTGAGGATATGATCGCGCTCAAACGCTTCGGCTTCGGCAGATGCACGCGGGAGGACTATGACCGCGCGCTGACCGAGTTCTACGGCATACTGGAGCGTGGAGACGCGTACAGCATCAAGGCACTGAAGGTGACAGGCGCGGATCTGATCGCCTGCGGAGTGACGCCGGGACCGCGTATGGGAGATATACTGAGCAGTATGCTGGACGCGGTGATAGAGGATCCCTCGCTCAATACGAGGGAGGAGCTGCTGCGGATGGTATGAATTTTCAGGTGTGTTTTTTAATAAATTCACACTACCATTCGCAGACGCGTTTATATATAATTTTCTTTAGGGGAGGTCGCCCGATATGTGATATCAGGACTGACATCACAAGGCGAGATTCTCATAAATGCATCGGAGAAACGATGCTTGAACTTTGACGACCAGCCGGAGCGGAATGCCTGCGATATCAGCGCGATACGGGCATGAACGCGCCGACTTTACCATAGATTGCGGGGGCAGAGATGTTTGTATTCGGATCCAATGACATCGGTATCGATCTCGGTACCGCGAGTATATTAGTGTACGTAAAAGGCAAGGGAGTGGTTCTCAAGGAGCCCAGCGTGGCGGCGATAGACAGTGACACGGGCAAGATACTGTCCATCGGCGAGGAGGCTCGTCTCATGATCGGCAGGACGCCGGGCAATATAGTTGCGATCAGGCCCCTGCGTCAGGGCGTCATCTCAGACTATACCGTCACGGAGAAGATGATAAAGTACTTCATCAACAAGGCTATCGGAAGACATACCTTCCGCAAGCCGCGTGTCGCTGTGTGCATACCGTCAGGCGCGACCGAGGTGGAGAAGAAGGCCGTCGAGGATGCCGCTTATCAGGCGGGCGCACGCGACGTGTCCATCATCGAGGAGCCTGTCGCGGCAGCTATCGGCGCGGGTATAGATATCAGCAAGCCCGCGGGCAACATGATAGTGGATATCGGCGGCGGCACGACGGATATAGCCGTTATTTCCCTCGGAGGTCCGGTCGTGAGCACATCGCTCAAGATAGCGGGAGATGACTTCGACGAGGCGATCATCCGCTATATGAGAAAGAAGC
>CAVJQN010000162.1:1872-5889 GCA_963651635.1 Agathobacter sp. | reverse complement strand
CCTCTGAGGCGTGCCGTATAGCCGTGCTGGAAAATGCAGGAGATCTGCTGGGAGTAGATGTTGTGGAGTCCTCCAAGCGGGTATATAACGATGCCGTATATTTCGCCTCTATCATGGGATTTACGGGCAGGATACAGAGCGACCAGCTCGAGGAGCTCCAGCTCAAGGACGCCAGCTATACGATCAACGATATAGTGGGTCGCGGCGGCATCGAGGAATATATGGAATACGAGCTGCACGGACAAAAGGGCAGCCGCAGCATGTATGTGGACAATGTCGGACACATACTGGAGGTCATCTCTGAAACGCAGGCGCAGCCCGGGGAGGATATATATCTGACGATAGACCGTGATCTGCAGGTCGGCATATATCATCTGCTCGAGCAGCAGCTGGCGGGCGTGCTGGTGAGCAAGATAGTGACGGATGACGATCCCAACAGGAATATCAGCGATGCCAGCCAGCTCCTGATCTCCATAAATGATGTCTACTTCCAGCTTATCAACAACAATGTGCTGGATATGGATCATTTCGCCGCGGACGACGCCTCGCAGATCGAGAGGGAGATATACAATAAGTATATCCGGTACAGGTCAGATGCGATGGAAACCATCAGGGAGCAGCTGACGAGTGCGGATGCCCTGCCGATGAATGAGCTGCCGTATGATATCAACCAGCTCATGATCTATATATACAACTGTCTGGTCGAGCAGGATATCATCATGCCGGATCTGATCGATACATCCAAGGCATATTATCAGGGCTGGAAGAACGATACCATATCACTGCGCGAATATCTCTATGCCGGTATAGCGGACAACTGGCTCGACAGCTCCGTGCTGGATGTCAGTGAGAGATACTCCGACGCGGACGATATCTTTGATACTCTGATGCGCCGCATCGAGGAGATGCTGGAGGGTGATAACGGATATACGAAGATAAACTATAAATATATGATCAAGAACAAGGTCATCACGGGGCGCGAGCTGTGCATGGCGCTGCTGGCGCAGGGAGTGCTTGAATATGATGTGGATGAGTACAATGAGCTCTCCAGCCACGGTGAGGACTATGCTTACAGCTATATCATAGGCAAGATAGCCTCGATAGAGATCACTCCGGCACAGCTCGCGCTCGATCCGTGTACGGCAGGCTGCGTCGTGACCGATACGACGACGGGAGAGGTGCGCGCGCTGGTTTCCTATCCCGGATATGACAACAACAAGCTCGCCAATACCATGGACGTGTCATACTACAACAGCCTGATAGCGGATCAGTCGCTGCCGCTGTACAACAACGCGACGCAGGCGAAGAAAGCGCCCGGATCGACCTTCAAGCCGATCACGGCAATCGCGGCACTGGAGGAGCACGCGGTGACGGAGGATGAGGAGATCACCTGCACCGGTATATATACGGATATCAATCCTCCGATACGATGCTGGATATACCCGGGTGCGCACGGGGCTCTCAATGTAGAGAGCGGTATCATGAATTCCTGCAACTACTACTTCAGTGAGCTGGCGCACCGCATGGCTACCGATGAGACAGGCGCATACAGCAGCGACAGGGGTATGGAGATTATCCGCAGATACGCTTCATATTTCGGGCTGGATCATAAATCCGGCGTCGAGATATCCGAGACGGAGCCCATCATCTCCACGAACAGCCCGGAGCAGTCCGCTATGGGACAGGGCACGCACTCCTTTGCCAATGTGCAGCTCTCACGCTATGTCACCGCGATAGCCAACCGCGGGACGGTATACGAGCTGTCGATACTGGACAGGGCGTGCGACAGCGAGGGCAATCTGATAGAGGACTATACGCCAGATGTATATTCACATATAGATATCAGCGACAGCACATGGGACGCGGTGCAGTCGGGCATGCGCAAGGTGATCTCGGACGGCTCCGCCCGCAGGATATTTGCGAATATGGAGGTGGGTATCGCCGGCAAGACAGGTACGGCGCAGGAGAGCAAGACCCGCGCGAACCACGCATTCTTTGTATCATTTGCCCCGTATGACGATCCGCAGATAGCCGTGACGGTCAATATCCCCTACGGATATTCATCGTCCAATGCCGCCTCCGTGGCAAAGTCGGTATACAGGTTCTACTTCGGATATCTTGATCTGGACAAGATACTTTCCAACAAGGCAGCAGATGTCTACAATGTCACGATCGGAGACTGATGTGAGCAGATATAAAAATCATGCAGATAAAGAAAAACTGAATCTGAGAAATCTGAACTTCCGTCTGATAGCCTGGGTGCTGGCGCTCAATTTCATAGGCATACTGGTTATCAAAAGCGCCTCCAGCGGTGAGGACTATCTGGTGGAAAAGGAGATAGCCGGAGTATGCGCCGGGGTAGTGGTCATGGGCTTTGCAGCATATCTCAACTACCGCAGGATCGGCAGGCTGAGCCCGCTGATATATATCGGATGCGCCGCGGTGCTGGCGCTCGTGCTCATACTAGGACGCGGGCGCGGCGTGACCAGACGCTGGATCACAGTACCGCTTCTGGGACAGCTCCAGCCGTCGGAGTTTGTCAAAACTGGACTTATCATATTCTTTGCGGACTATATAGGCGACCGTGTGAATGATATCAACAGCGTCAGATCCCTGCTCATGGTATGCGGGCTGGGCGGTCTGCAGCTCCTGCTGGTATTTCTGGAGCCGGATCTTTCGACCACGATCGTCATGCTCATATGCATCATATGCATGGTATTTGCCGCAGAGCTGAGCTACAAGTGGATAGCGCGGATACTGGCTGTGACGATACCGGCGATGGTAGGCTTTGTCTTCCTTCTGGAGAACAATGTCATACCGTTCATACAGGACTACCAGGCCAAAAGAATCCTTGCATTCTTCAATAAAGAGCGATATGCTGATGCTAATATCCAGCAGAATAACTCTATCATGGCGATAGCCTCGGGACAGCTGACGGGCAAGGGTCTGAACAACAATACTCTCGCTTCTGTCAAGAACGGGAACTTCCTCGCGGAGGAGCATACGGACTTTATATTTGCCGTACTCGGAGAGGAGCTGGGCTTCATAGGCTGCGTCGTCGTAGTGGTGCTGTACGCGCTCATAGTATATGAGTGCCTGCTGATGGCGCACAAGGCGTCCGATCTGACAGGCAAGCTCCTGTGTACCGGCGTCGGCGCGATGATAGGCTTTCAGGCATTTACCAATATCGCCGTGGCGACAGGCATATTTCCGAATACGGGACTGCCGCTGCCGTTTATCAGTTATGGCGTAAGTTCGCTTTTGGGCATGTATCTCGGTATCGGGATGGTGCTGAGTGTCGGGCTTCGCAGAGACGAAGAAATCGACAGGAGGTTTTCATGAATATCGGTTTTCTCGCAAATGATTCCAAGAAGAAGCTGATGCAGAACTTCTGTATCGCATATCGCAATATCATCGCCAAGCACCACCTCTACGCTACCGGTACCACAGGAAGGCTGATAGAGGAGGCTACTCATCTGAATATCCACAAGTACCTGTCGGGTCCGATGGGCGGCGCGGAGCAGCTCATAGCACAGATAGACAGCAATGAGATAGACCTCGTCATCTATCTTCAGGATCCGAACAAGCCGGTGCACCATACGGAGCCCAGCGTCAGCAGCGTGGTAAAGAGCTGTGATATCAACAATATCCCGATCGCGACCAATCTCGCGACCGCGGAGATACTGATACTGGCTCTCGATCGCGGAGACTTCGAGTTCAGAGAGTCATACCGCACGTCATAGTAAATCACATAAGCACCGGAGCGGCGCGGCGGCACACAGCAGGCTGCGAGGCTGCCGGTGCATATATATTCATATCATATGTCAAGATATAATAACAAAAGATATATACCCGCACCGCTCAAGGCTCTGATTTTGATCTGCATCATCGTGCTGATAGGATGCGGAGTCTGGTTTTTGCCTAAAAAGCTCACGAGACTGTCTCTGGACGATCCCTATCAGAGCAGCTATTTTCAGAAGCTGCTGACATATGACAGCACGGGCGGTGTGCTTGAGG
>CAVJQN010000162.1:0-1862 GCA_963651635.1 Agathobacter sp. | reverse complement strand
TTGAGGCATATGCGCATGACCTTGCTGTTGTAGATGCGGTTCATGACGATGAGAGCATACAGGCGGGTGCGGCTCTGCTGGTTGACGAAACCGACGCGCAATGCCTGATATCAAAGTATGCAATGAAGCAGATGAATCCCGCCAGCACCACCAAGATCATGACCGCGCTTCTGGCACTGAAATATGGCAGGCTCAGCGACATGGTCACGATCACGCAGGACGCCATGGTCACAGAGGCGGGAGCAAGCCTTGCAAAGCTCAAGGTGGGAGATACATACTCACTGGAGGAGCTCCTGTACGGGCTGATGCTGCCCTCGGGCAATGATGCCGCCAATGCCATCGCCATACATATCGCGGGTGATATCGACAGCTTCGCCCAGATGATGAACGAGGAGGCGCAGCGTATAGGTGCGCTCGGGTCGCATTTCACCAATCCCCACGGTCTGACCGACGAAGATCACTATATGACGGCATATGATCTGTATCTGATATTTCATGAGGCGCTGAAATATGATACATTCCGTATAGTGACAGGCTCGTCCTCGTATACCGCATATTACGAGGATGCGTCGGGCAGCTCAGCCTCTCATACATGGTCCAACGGCAATCGTTTCATAGCCAAGACAGAGGCGCTTCCGGACGGTTATACGGCATTTGCGGGTAAGACCGGCACGACGATGGCGGCAGGACACTGTCTGGTGCTGGGGGCGAGGGACGCATCCGGACATGAATATACGGCGGTCTGTCTGAAGGCGTCCAGCCGCGATCAGCTGTATGAGAATATGCGCGGCATGCTCACGGACGCAGTCCGCTGACAGTAGCAGAGGCAGATAATACAACAGCGCAGGCACGCGGAGATATCCCCGGTTCTCATGAGGTGGCAAATATGGACATCAAGCAGATGCAGTATCTGATCACACTGGCAGACGTCGGGAGCTTCACGCTGGCGGCAAAGGAGCTTAAAATATCACAGCCGTCTCTGAGTACATTTATCAGTAAGGTGGAGGACGGTCTGGGCTTAAAGCTCTTTGACCGCAATACCAATCCTGTCTCGCTGACATATGCGGGGAAGATATATATAGATTCTCTGCGGGATATCTGCGATAGAGCAGAGCTGCTCGACCGCAGACTCAACGATATAAGCGGACGGGCGATAGGCAGCATCAGGATAGGCATTCCGACAGAGCGCGCCGCATATGTGATACCGAGATTTGTTCCGGTTTTCAGGAGGCAATGTCCTGATATAGACATTGTGATAACCTCGGGCACGACATACAAGCTCCTGCAGATGACGCGCGATGGCAAGCTGGATATGGCTATACTCCCTACCGACAGTATGCGTGACGACAGCACAGATGCGGCAGACGGACTGGTAAGAAATGAGCTGTACGAGGAGGAGCTGCTTTTGGCAGACGGATGCGGATATATCAGCGAGAAGCATCTGATACCGGGGATGAAGAACTGCGTGGATCCTATGAAGCTGGACGGCATGCCGCTCATCACTCTGGATGAGCCGCACGGGATCCGGCATTTCCAGAACATGATGTTCAGGCTGCATGAGGTAACTCCCGATATACGGATGGAGGTTCCTTCCAATGCCATCGCTTACAGGCTTGCCTCGGCGGGTCTTGGAGCGGCTATCGTCCCGAACATGGTCACGGAGATGATCAAGCCGATCGCTCCCGTGAGCACATATCGTATATCCGTCACGGGATACCGCTGGAAGGTGTCTGCGATGACCAAAAAGGGTGCATATGTGACAGCAATAGAGAAAAAATTTATAAATTGTATGCGCAGCGTGATGAATGTACAGCAATAAATACAAAAGTATTGCTTTTTAGTTGTTGATATCGGTATATGGA
>CAVJQN010000161.1:0-5892 GCA_963651635.1 Agathobacter sp. | reverse complement strand
AGATAGGACGGCTCTTTCAGGATCCCATGAGGGGTACGGCGCCGGGCATGACGATAGAGGAAAATCTGGCGCTGGCAGCGGGATACGGCGGATGGCTCGGAGGTATCACGGGCAGGGACAGAGAGATGTTTCGCGAGAAGCTGGCGGCGCTGGATATGGGACTTGAGGACAGGCTCAGACAGCCTGTCGGACTGCTCTCGGGAGGACAGCGTCAGGCGCTGACACTTATGATGGCGACCATCAACCCGCCCAAGCTCCTGCTGCTGGATGAGCATACGGCGGCGCTCGACCCGGGCGCGGCTGAGAAGGTGCTGCATCTCACGCGTGAGATAGTGGAGAAGGAGCACCTGACATGCATGATGGTGACGCACAATATGCAGTCGGCGCTCGATCTGGGCAATCGCACCATCATGATGGACAGGGGTCGTGTGATACTGGACGTATCGGGGGCAGAGAGAGAGCATCTGACTGTCGAGGATCTGATCGAGATGTTCCGGGAGCACTCGGGACGCGCGCTGGACAGCGACCGGATGCTGCTGGAGTAAGTCGAAACGGCGAACCGTCGGAGCATATAACTTTACGTTTTTCTTCAAAATGTATACATATGGTGCTAAATTATGTATAAAAAGCATCATAAGATAAATGCTTCGGGAATACCGACAGATGAGCAGTGGCAACGATAGAAAAAATATGATCTGGAATGCTGCGGCGGGTATGCTCAATGCCGCCGAGGCCGTGCTTGTCATGGCGATAGTTTCCAGAACCGACGGGATAGAGACAGCCGGCGTTTTTTCGCTGGCATTTTCGCTCGCCAATCTGTTCATGTCGATAGGCAAGTACGGCGTGAAGGAGTTTCAGGTCATCAACGGGGAGAGACATTTTTCCTTTCATGACTATCTGTATCATCGGGTGATATTTACCGTGCTGATGATAGTGATACAGTGCGGCTATGCGGCGGTCGGCTTCGCACGGGGGAGCATGAGCGCGCGCAAGGCATGGATCATCGCTCTCGTATGTCTGTGGTATACGCCGGAGGTCATAGAAGACGTATATCTGGGCAAGCACCAGCTCGAGGGCAATCTGTATATCGGAAGTCAACAGTTTATCCTGCGGTGGGCAGTGCTGCTGGCGGTTTTCTGCATATGCGAGGCAGCCGGGACAGATACGACGGTCTCATGTGCAGCGGCGCTTGCGGCAGGATGTGCGGTGAGCGTGAGAAATATCATAAGCACGAGCCGAATGTATTGTTTAACTTCTGTAAGTGGTAGGGAAAGAAAGTCAGAAAGTGTGGCGTTGAAACGACACGTCGGGGGAGATGTATTTGTCAACAGCCAGCCCCAGAAGGATAACGGCAGCGGGTGTACATATATAGAAACAGCAACCAGTGACGGTATGAGGACCAAGAGTGACGTACTGAGAGCTGAGAGCGACAGATTAAGTAGCACTACGCATGAGTATAGAAATCCCAATTGGTGTCATATCACAGAGATCACGCGCCGCTGTCTGCCGCTTTTTATCTCATATTTTGCATATTTCTATGTCAACAATCTCCCGAAATACATGATAAACAGCTACCAGACCGATGAAATGCAGGCAATCTACGGCTATCTGTTCATGCCGGTCTTTGCCGTGCCGCTGGTCAACAGCTTCCTGTATCAGCCGAGGCTCCTTGAGACATCGACATACTGGAACTCGGGAGAGCGCGCCATGTTTATCCGGTCGGTGCTCAGACAGTATGCTATCATCGCGGGGCTGGCGGTTTGCTGCGCGGCAGGAGCGTGGCTGCTGGGTGTGCCTGTGCTGAATATGCTCTATCACGCGGATCTGACGATATACAGGGCGGATCTGATACTGCTGCTCATGGGCGGAGCATTGCTGTCGGCAGCGGGATATACATCGGTGATGGTGACAGTGATCGGTCGGCAGGACAGGATCATCATATGCTATGCAGCAGCTATCGCGGCGGAGCTGTGCATTTGCCCGCATCTTGTAAGGACGATGGGAGTACGCGGCGCGGCGATAGGATTTACGGCTGCGATGCTGATACTGGCGGCAGCGATGATCACGGCGTTATTTACAGGAATGAAAAAGCAACAATGTGCCTTATAACTGGCTGCTTCTGAAAAACGGAGAGAGACATGTACGATATAAAAGACGTCCAGAGGGCGCTGCTGGCGAGCCTGAAGGAGATAGACAGGATATGCAAAAAGCATGATATCACCTACTGCCCGGACGGGGGCTCACTGCTCGGCGCGGTGCGCCACAAGGGGATCATCCCGTGGGATGATGACATAGATGTAGCCTTCAGGCGTTCGGAATATGAGAGATTTCTGAGCTGTGCGCGGGGAGAGCTGGCAGAGGGCTTTGCGCTCGTGATGCCGGGAGAGCTGGAGCACGGCGCTTTCTTTGATTTCACGCCCAAGATAGTAAACCTCGGCTACAGCTATGATTTCCCCAAGGAGGATCTCGACTGGTACGGGGAGGTACTGAACCATCCTGCCATCGACCTGTTCGTGCTGGAGGAAAAGCCGCCGGCGGCGCCTGTGTCGGTGCTGCAGAGACAGGTGCTCAGGTGCATATACGGCATGGCGATGGGACATCGCCGCGCACAGGACTACGCGAAGTACTCATCTCCCGCGCTAAGAGCCGCGGTGGCGCTGCTGAGCCGCGCGGGAAGGCATATCAGCATCAGGACACTGTATCGCATGTATGAGCGCTGCGCCAAGCTGTATGCACGAAGATCGGATAAATGCACGGAATATTTTGCCAGCAACTATCCCATACAGTTCCTGCAGTGGACGTATAAAAAGAGCTGGTTCGATGACCTCATCGACTGTCCGTTTGAGGATATGACGCTGCGCATACCGCACGAGTACGACGCGCTGCTGAGAGTAGAGTACGGCGACTATCTCCGGCTCCCGCCTGAAAGCAAGCGAGTGCCGGAGCATAGGGACTCTCTGTTCAAGGTCTTCTGAATACGAGGCTGATGACCTCATCCCTCGTGAGACCTGACGCTGCGGATATGGAATAAGCGTATCCGCCGTCGTTCCAGCAGGCAAGATATATAAGTCCGTCATTTCCCTTGACATTTATCTGCAAGCCATTAGCCTCTAAGAGCTCTGCCTCGCTGTACTGCGTATAATCACCGGAATTATCCTCCTCGCCGGGAGACTTGCGGTATGTGAGCACATCTGCTTCATCCGCGCCGAAGTACCTGACCTGCGCCAGCTCATTGCCCAGAGCCGTATAGGTGGTCTGCTGCACCTCAAACGGGAGCGAGGACAGCACAGGCACATCAAAGCCCACGATGCCGGACAGCTCCTGAACAGAGGCGCAGTCGATCACCGCAAATGCTCCGGCAACAGGCTGGGATTCATAGGTGTCGCCGGTATCTGTGCCCGCGGGTTTGCTGTGCTGCCATAGTCCCACACTGCATATGATGACTGCGGCGGCAGCCACTGCGCCAAGGGAGTATATACGGGAGCGCCGAACTGATGCGCGTTTCCTCAGAAAATAACTGTGTATGCCGGACAGAACACGATCGTGAATCTCACTTGTGATATATACGTGATCCATGATTTCATGATATTTACTCAAAATCGTACTCCTCCTTCAGCATTTCTCTCAGGCGTTCTCTGGCTCGCTTCAGATCCGATCGGACAGTCGATTCGTTGCGCCCCAGCAGCTGCGCTATCTCCGACGTGCGGTATCCCTCGTAGTAGTAAAGGTGAACCACCTCGCTCATCGCCGGGGGAAGCCCCTTGACAGCCTCCCAGACAAATGACAGATCGCGGCGATCCTCCGCTACGAGCTCCTCGTTCAGCTCATCTGTTTCACGGAGCCTGCCCGAGGCGATGTGATTTTTGGAAATGTTGGCTGCGCTTTTGAATATATATGCCTTTTCATGTGCTGTGTTTTCAAAGTCCACCCGTGCGTCCAGCACGCGTATCAGGGTCTCCTGCAGGATATCCTCAGCGTCTGCCATGTTATGGACATAGCTGTACGCCAGCCTGAGTATGGAACTGCCGTATTGCTGCATATACCGCTCGGCTCGCTCGTTGAGAGCTGCCTGCTCCGGTGTTTGTGCTCTCAGAGGCCGGACACTTGAAAGCAGTGCAAAAACTGTTGCGGGCAGCATCGAAATAGCCGCGGTAAATGTCTGAAGACCCGCGAGAAGTCTGCGCCCCATATCAGACAGGCGTCGTGTCGGGGGTGCGGCGCACGGCGAGAGCCATGCTGCCGCACCGGGCGCAGATAGAGCATTTGTAGAGCTTACTTCCATAGATAGATGTCCTCTCGGTCGCTGCCGTTACTTAACCTCTGATACGAGCTTCATCATCGCATCACGTGAGAGACCTGTGTCGGAGCTTCCGGTATCACTCAGCGATGAGTACATGATTGAGTATGCATATTCGCCGTTCGTCCACGTCGCAAGGCAGACCTTGCCGTCATTGCCCCGGAGGGTTACCTTTATGCCGTCTGTGGTCACCTCGTTCTTTTCATTGTATACATTATAATCACCGCTGATGTCCTTATCGTCAATAGCCTTTCTGATGCAGATATGGTGGTTGTCATCATCATTGAAGTCCACCTGTATGAGCTGATATTCCTTCATAACAGCGTAAGAGGACGGCGCAAAGCCTTCTATGGTCTCGGGGATGCTCAGCTTAAAGCCTGCCACATCCTCCGCCTCCGCCAGATTCTCGCAGTCGGTGAAGGGACTCCATGTGGATGGGTCGGCTCCGACGATGGGCTCCTGCGGCGCGGATGTGTCGGAAGCACTTTGAGACACTGCCGAGGGGACATCGGGTTTATCTGTTGATACTGCCTGATCTGCGGGAGCGGCTTGACTGGCTGCGTCTGTTTTGATTGCTGAACCTGCCTGATTTGAAGCGCTCACGCCCGAACTGCCGCAGGCCGTCGTCCCTGCCATGATTCCGATGCATACCGCCGCTGCCATACATACTGCTGTCAATTTCCTTTTCATGTTCATAAACCTCCGTGATAAAAATGTTTTCTCCTGCGATATCTGATCGCTTTCACTCTATATACAGACGGCGGGGCGGAAATGTTGCAGAAATTTATGCTCTTTTTTGGAAACAATACGTCTTAGCCGGATGTCCTCTGCATATTCCATCCCCCCGGGAGGCTTACGGGCTTGCAGTTATCCGATTAACATATGGTGTGATATCACCAAGACGATAAGGAAGGCAGGAGCATGATCTCTGAGATAGAACAACGCGTGCGCAGCTACTGGACGGCGAGGTCGCACGACTTCGGAGCGGTGCGCAAAAACGAGCTGGGAGATGATATGGGTCGCCGGTGGCTCGCGGAGATAGAGAGGCGACTGCCGCAGGGCAGACCGCTCCATATACTGGATATCGGCACGGGGACGGGATTTTTCGCAGTGCTGCTGGCGCAGGCGGGACACCGCGTGGAGGGCATAGACCTGACGCCCGCTATGTTGGAGGAGGCAGGAGCTCTTGCGAAGACGTTGGGACTGGATATAGCATTTCGCGAGATGGACGCGCAGCAGCTCGACTATGAGGACGATAGCTTCGACGCGGTCATCAGTAGGAATCTGACATGGACGCTGCCGGATCCGCGACGGGCATATGCCGAGTGGTTGCGGGTATTAAAGCCCGGCGGGATATTGCTGAACTTTGATGCCGACTACGCCGCGCAGGTGCGCAGTCAAAGCAGCCAGAATCTCGCTGTGCCCTCCGACAGCCCGTACGGGCATGTGGGTATGACGGACGCACTCCGGCAGGAAAATGACGAGATCACGCTGACTATGGACATAGGCAAGCCGCGCCCGGAGTGGGATGTGCAGGTGTTAAGGCAGCTGGGCTGTAGCGAATGCGAGGCGGATACGCAGGTCGGCAGGCGTAT
>CAVJQN010000160.1:0-3249 GCA_963651635.1 Agathobacter sp. | reverse complement strand
CACGGGCAATATACTGAACGCCGCCAATGCGGTCATACGTCACAATCGCGGGCGCAAGGACAAGACGCTGTGGACGTCGCGTGAGGACGGCGCCCGTATCGGGCTGTTCCAGTACGATACGGCGTATGACGAGGCGGATGCAGTGATACGCGCGATCAGAGATGCGTGCACGGACGGCGACTATTCAAGGTATGCAGTGCTCTACAGAACCAATGCGCAGTCGCGCCTCTTGGAGGAGCGCTGCGTGAGCTTCGGTCTGCCATACCAGCTGATAGGCGGTGTGAACTTCTATCAGCGCCGGGAGATAAAGGACATGCTGGCATATGTCAAGACCATCGCCAACGGGCGCGATGATGTGGCATGCATGCGTATCATCAATATACCCAAGCGCGGCATAGGAGCGACCACGACGGAGAGGCTCGCTCAGTACGCCCAGACCTGTGAGATATCCTTTTTTGATGCATGTACCAGAGCAGAGGAAGCGATAGGAACGGGAAAGGCGGCCGCGAGGGTGACGGCATTTGCACAGCTCATGACGGATTACAGGAAGCGGCTGGCTGACGGCATGAGCATAAAGGAGCTGATAGAGAGTCTGGTCGAGGATACGGGCTATGCGCAGGAGCTGGCGCAGGAAGGCGACGTGGAGGCGCAGACCAGACTGGAAAATATCGGCGAGCTGGTATCCAAGGCGTCCGAATATGACGATATCAATGATTTCCTCGAGGAGGTCGCGCTCGTGGCGGAGGTGGATGCGCTGGATGAAACGCAGCCGAGGATCACACTGATGACGATGCACGGAGCCAAGGGACTGGAGTTTCCTCATGTATTTCTCACGGGGATGGAGGAGGGGCTCTTTCCGAGCAGCATGAGCATCAATGCCGACGACAGGGAGGCGCTCGAGGAGGAGCGGCGGCTGTGCTATGTGGGCATCACGAGGGCGAAGGACGACCTGATGCTGACATTTGCCCGCAGCCGTATGGTGAACGGCGAGATGCACTGGTCCAAGGCGTCGCGCTTTGTGGAGGAGATACCTGACGAGTATCTGGACAAGCATCTGCTGGAGAAGAACTACGGGCAGTCGAGCACGAAGAGCAGCTACTTTGCTGATGATGACTATCCGGTAAAGCGTCCCGCGTACGGGTTCGGAAGTCCGGTAAGCGGCATCGGAGGCGGATATGCGCCGGGTAGTAAACCGGTATCAGGTGCGCAGTCAGGCGACGGACGGGGCGCAAGCAGCGGATACAGACCGGGAGGAGCCGGTGCGCTGAGCGCGATATCTCTCGGCAGAGATATGAAGCAGGCGGCGATGACAAAGCCTGACTATGAGGTCGGAGATCGCGTGAGTCATACGAAGTTCGGGATCGGTACGGTCAGGCAGATCAGAAAAGGCGCGCGGGACTACGAGGTGGATGTGGATTTCGATGGTGCCGGGATGCGCACGATGATGGCAGGGTTCGCGAAACTGCAGAGATGTGATATGATGGAGTAGCGGGAGACCGCATCGATAAAAATATCAGGAGGACATTACCATGACAACAATGGAAGAGCTCAAGACGGCTGTAAATGCTATGAAGGCTATCGATCAGGTACGTGAGATGGTCAGAGAAAGAGATAAGATCAGGAAGACGGTACGTACAGTTGCGATAGCGGCCGGAGTCGTTGCGGTCGTATGCGCAGGCGCATATGCCATCTACAGGTTCGTAGTCAGGAGAAACGAGGAGTGGTATCCGGAAGACTTCTATGAGGATGATGACGAGTGCCCGTGCATATGCAAGGATGAAAAGTCCGCTGACACATGCGGATGTACCGACAAGCAGACTCAGGAGGCACAGGGAGAGTCCGAAGAGGCAGTGAAGGAGAACTAAAGATATATGGGTGCATGCACGCTTGACGGAATATGCGGCGGATGCCGCTACAGTGCGATGCCTTATAACGAGCAGCTGGAGATGAAACAGTCCCGGCTGCTTGATTTACTTAAAGGGGTGATGGATGAGAGCTCCATATGGGAGGGCATCATCCCCTCACCCCTGCCTTACGGCTATCGCAACAAGATGGAATACTCCTTCGGGGATGAGGCAAAGGGCGGCCCGCTGACGCTGGGTATGCACAGGATGAAGAGCTTTTACTCTGTCGTCACCTGCGATTGCTGCCTGCTGGTGCATCCCGATTTCAATACAATAGTAAGGGCGGTCAGGGATTTCTTTGATGAAAGGCATATCCCATACGTACACAAGAAATCACACGAGGGATATCTGCGCCATCTTCTGCTTCGCAGGAGCTTTGACAGCGGAGATATCATGATAGATCTGGTGACGAAGTCGGATCGTGAGATAGATACGGAGCAGTCCGGCAGGGTCAATGCCGATATGCTGCTGACAGAATTTAGGGATATGCTGCTCACGCTGGTGCTGGAAGGCCGTGTCACGGGTATATTGCATACATGCAATGACTCTCCGGCAGACGCGGTCAAGGACGAGGGCACGGAGATCCTCTACGGGTCAGACTTTCTTACGGAAAAGCTGTTCGGGCTGAGCTTTAAGATCACGCCGTTCTCATTCTTCCAGACCAATACCAAGGGCGCAGAGCTTCTCTACGGCAAGGTGAAGGAGTATGTCGGAGATACCGGCGGCAAGGTGGTATACGATCTGTACAGCGGTACGGGGACTATCACTCAGATCGCGGCGCAGGCTGCGAGAGAAGCATACGGCATAGAGCTGGTGGAGGAGGCAGTGGAGGCGGCGAAGGTCAATGCCGTGTCCAACGGGCTGACCAACTGCCATTTCATCGCCGGGGATGTCCTCAAGGTGATCGATTCAGTGACGGAAAGACCTGACTATATCATACTTGATCCGCCGCGGGAGGGACTGCATCCCAAGATGCTCCCGAAGCTCATCGACTACGGGGTGGAGCATATAGTCTATGTCGCCTGCAAGCCGGAGAGCTTCGTCCGCGACATGGAGTCATTTGCCGTCGCCGGATACAGGATAGAGCGCGCCTGCGCGGTAGACATGTTCCCGCATACCCGGCATGTTGAGCTCGTAGTTCTGCTGTCACGAGCGTAAGCGAAGTGAGAGCAGTTTACTACGAGCCATGCGATGGTGAGCACTCGTGTTCTGCTATCGCAAGGCGATAGCAGACTACAGAGTGCCATGTGATAGCAGCCCGCGATTGCGACGTGCAGAGCACGGAAGCAGAGCGGTTTGCTGCGAACCACCCGTCCAAGAAGCGGAGCCAAGGGCGAACGCTGAT
>CAVJQN010000159.1:0-7642 GCA_963651635.1 Agathobacter sp. | reverse complement strand
CTGTGTCCCGTCATCAGCTCCGGCTTGGGCACCTCCATCAGATCCAGCAGCGTAGGCGCGATATCGCACAGCCGTCCGTCCTCCATGAGACGGCAGGACGGATCCGCATTGACCAGTATAAACGGCACGGGATTGGTCGTATGAGATGTCCTCGGCTGTCCTGTCTCCTCGTCCAACAGCGACTCGGCATTGCCGTGGTCGGCCACGATCAGCATGATGCCGTCAGCGTCCTTTATCGCCTGCTCGGCTCTGCCCACGCACTCATCCACCGTCTCCACCGCCTTGATGACAGCGGGCTCCACACCGGTATGTCCGACCATGTCCGCATTGGCGAAGTTCACCACTATAAAATCATATTCCTTGGAGCGTATCGCCTCGCACAGTCTGTCGCACAGCTCGTACGCGCTCATCTCCGGCTTCACATCATATGTCGGCACCTTGGGCGACGGCACGAGCAGCCACTCCTCTCCGTCCCGGATATCATTGAGCCCGCCGTTGAAAAAGTAAGTGACATGTGCATATTTCTCGGTCTCCGCCGTATGAAACTGCTTCAGACCCAGTCTCGACAGATGCGCATGCATCGTGCTGTGTATATGCTCCTTGCCAAATGCCACCAGCTTGTTCTGTACCGTCTCCTGATAGTCAACAAAGCATACCAGCGTGATCTTCAGATCCGGCTTGCGAGCAAAGCTGTTGAACTCATCGTCGCACAGCGCTCTCATCATCTGGCGCATCCGATCCGGTCTGAAATTGAAGGAGATGACGGAGTCACCCGACTCGATGGTTCCTATCGGCTCGCCGTTCTCGCATACGACTATCGGCCTGACAAACTCGTCCGTGATACCCTCGTCGTAGGAGTGCTGCACCGCCTGCACGGGATCTTCGGTTCTGATGCCCTCTCCGTATACCATGGCTCTGTATCCCAGCTCCGTGCGATCCCAGTTGGAGTCGCGATCCATGGGATAGTACCTGCCCATGACAGACGCCACCCTGCCTGTCCCGAGCCTGTCCATATACTCGATCAGCTCTTTAAGATAGCTGATGGCAGTTCCCGGTGCCATGTCGCGCCCGTCGAGAAATGCATGCACATAGACCCTTTCCAGACCCGCCTGATGCGCCAGATTCAGCAGCGCGTACAGATGTTTCTGACTGGAATGAATACCCCCCATACCCAGCAGCCCGTACAGATGCAATGCTGTCTTTTTCATCTTGCAGCGCATCACGGCCGTCAAAAGTGTCAGATTGTTATTAAATTTTCCCGTCTCTATCTCGTTGGTGATTCTGGCAAGCTCTGAATAGACTATCCTTCCGGCGCCCATATTCAGATGTCCGACCTCGGAGTTGCCCATCTGACCTTCCGGCAGTCCTACGGCTTCTCCGCTGGCATATCCCTTGACGAACGGACACTCCTTCATCAATCTGTCGAGATTGGGGGTATCTGCCTCATAGACTGCATTGTGCTCGGTCTGATCGCTCAGCCCCAGCCCGTCCATGATGCACAGCACCACCGGTTTTCTTCTCATGTTTGCTGATTCCCGCTTGTATATTTGATGATACCAGGGTCAAAAGGTTCAAAACTCCGGCGAGAGCTTGCTCTCGTGAGGAGGTTTGACCTTGGGGTCAAAATACTTTTTGACCCCCACATCATTTGGCAGATGCTGCCGTCTCAGCCGCAGCTCACCACCTGCCCGAACTCCGGCTTAAGTGATACGCCGCCGACCAGACCGCCGTCGATATCCGGCTGCGCGAAGAACTCCGCTGCATTGTCCGAGTTGACGCTTCCGCCGTAGAGTATGCGCATCTTCTCCGCCGTCTCGGGCGTATACATCCACGCTATCCAGTGACGGATCTTGCGGCATATATCCTCTGCCTGCGCTGCTGTCGCGCTGCGCCCCGTTCCTATCGCCCAGATAGGCTCATATGCTATGACGCAGCTCGCCGCCTTCTCCGTCGGGATATCACGAAATCCGGTCTCTATCTGACCATGTATGATCTCCTCGGCCAGCCCGCTGTCTCTCTGCTCCAGCGTCTCTCCGCAGCACATGATAGGTATCAGGCCGTTTTCCAGCGCCTTGCGCATCTTCCTGCTGACATCCTCCGAGGTCTCTCTGTTGTACATGCGCCTTTCGGAGTGACCCAGTATCACGTAGGTGCAGCCTGCGTCGGTCAGCATCTCCCCGGAGATCTGACCTGTATATGCACCGTTGTCCTCAAACGACATATCCTGTGCGCCTACCGCGATGCGGCTCTCCTCGAGCGCCTGCGCCACCGGAACTATATCTATCGCCGGAACGCAAAATACCACATCCGCCTGAGTTGTATCTATCTGCGGCTTGAGGAGCTTGCACAGATCGACGGCCTGCGAAGGCGTCTTGTTCATCTTCCAGTTTCCGACTACCAGTCTCTTTCGCATAACATCTTCCTCTAAGTGATATGTAGTATTATCTCAGGTCTTCCACGGCCGCGATGCCCGGCAGCTCCCGTCCCTCGAGGAACTGCAGCGATGCGCCGCCTCCCGTCGATATATGCGTCATCCTGTCTGCATATCCGAGGCGCGTTACTGCATTGACCGAATCTCCGCCTCCCACGACCGTGATCGCGTCCTTCAGCTGTGCGACTGCCTTGCAGATGCCCAGAGTTCCGTTTTCAAAGACCTCCCACTCAAATACGCCCATCGGACCGTTCCAGACCACTGTTTTCACGCCGTTGAGAGCCTTCGTGTACAGCTCTATCGTCTCCGGGCCTATATCCATGCCCATCCGGCCGTCCTCGATCTCCTTTACGACCTTATGCTCGGTATCCGCTGCAAATGCCGCGCCCTCCACATGGTCTATCGGCAGAAGAAGCTGCACGCCGTTCTTCTTCGCCTTTTCGATCATATCAAGCGCATATTCCAGCTTGTCGTCCTCACACAGCGACTTTCCTATGTTGTGCCCCTGCGCCTTCAGGAATGTATATGCCATACCGCCGCCGATGATCAGTATATCAACCTCGTCCAGCAGATGCTCTATGACCTTGATCTTGTCGGAGACCTTGGCTCCGCCGAGTATCGCGGCAAACGGACGATTCGGATTGCTCACCACGTCGCCTAGGAAATGTATCTCCTTTTCCATGAGATAGCCGACCGCCGTCTCCCTGCAGAATCTTGCCACGCCCACATTGGAGCAATGCTCTCTGTGAGCCGTGCCGAAGGCATCGTCTACAAATATGCCGTCCGACAGCTCTGCCAGCTCTCTGGCGAAGCCCTCTGCCGCAGCCTTGTCCTTGGCATAGAGCTCCTCCTCCGGACGAAATCTCGTATTTTGCAGCAGGACTACGTCTCCGTCTTCCATCTCCGAGACCAGCTTTTTCGTGATATCTCCCGTCACCTGAGGATCGTCGGCAAAGCTCACCACACTCCCTGGCAGCCTGTCGGACAGCGCCTCGGCGACCGGCGCCAGCGAAAGTTCCGGATCCGGCTTGCCCTTTGCCTTGCCCAGATGTGAGCACAGAATCACCCGCGCTCCCTCATCAAGGAGCTTTTTGACAGTCGGTATCTCCTCATCTATCCTCGTGTAATCGCGGATCTCTCCATCCTTGATCGGGATATTGAAGTCGCAGCGCACCAGAACTCTCCTGCCCTTAAGATCCTTTAAGTCATCGATACTCTTTTTGTTCAGCATGATATTCTCCGCATTTCATTCATTTTCAAACACAAAGCGGGGCCGAGGTGATCCCGGCCCTTGCATATATCCTTATTTACAGCGCGGCAAAATATTTGATGGTTCTGACCATCTGTGTCGCATATGAGGTCTCATTGTCATACCATGAAACGACCTGTACCTGATATGTATCATCGTCTATCTTCACGGCCATCGTCTGAGTAGCGTCAAAGAGCGCTCCGTAGTGCATGCCGATGACGTCTGATGAGACTATCTTGTCCTCGGTATAGCCGAAGGTCTCGTTGGATGCCGCCTTCATCGCCGCATTGATCTTCTCTGCGGTGATATCATGTCCCTTTACGACTGCTACGAGTATAGTCGTAGAGCCTGTAGGTACAGGCACCCTCTGTGCCGAGCCTATGAGCCTGCCCTTGAGCTCGGGTATGACCAGACCTATCGCCTTGGCTGCTCCCGTCGAGTTCGGAACTATGCTGGCTGCTCCCGCACGGCCTCTTCTGAAGTCCTTCTTGTGTGAGCCGTCCAGTATCCTCTGGTCGCTCGTATATGCGTGGATGGTGCTCATGATACCCGTCTGTATCGGCGCAAATGCATGCAATGCGGCTGCCATCGGCGCCAGACAGTTCGTGGTGCAGGAGGCTGCCGAGATGATGGTATCCTCAGCCTTCAGTATCTTGTGATTTACATTATATACAACCGTCGGCAGGTCATCTCCGGCAGGTGCGGATATGACGACCTTCTTGGCTCCGGCATCGATATGTGCCTGCGCCTTGGCCTTGGAATTGTAATGTCCCGTGCACTCAAGGACTATATCCACTCCGAGCTGCTTCCACGGAAGATTGGCTGCCGAGTCCTCCTTGTAGACCGCGATGCTCCTGCCGTCTACGATGATGCATCCCTCTCCGGTCTCTACTGTATGCCTGTTCTCCCCGATCCTGCCGCAGAATCCGCCCTGCGTGGTATCATACTTGAGAAGATACGCCAGCTGCTCCGGGTCTGAGTGTGCATTTACCGCAACCACCTCATATCCCTCGGACTCGAACATCTGCCTGAACGCAAGAATCCCGATGCGTCCGAAACCGTTGATAGCTACTTTGATAGACATAAAAACCTCCTGAAATATTTCAGATCGTTTGTTCATGACGATGCCTGCCCTGCAGGCCTGCTTATTCGTGCCAATGCATTATACCACATCGGTACGGCTTGCGGCAGTCATATGTCTTAAAGTCCGCTGCGCCTTACGTGGTAGAACATATACTGCTGTATCACGCCTGCATATCCCTCATATCTCTCCAGCGGAAATGCCCCTGCATAGTGCTCTTTTATGATGCGCGATATCCATACATCAATCGGAAATGCAGCTATGCGGTGATATCCGAACAGCATCACGCAGTTGGCCACCTTGACGCCTACTCCCCTGATGCGAAGAAGCTGTGCCAGCAGCTCCCCGTCAGACAGCGAGCGCATCGCATACAGATCCAGCTCGCCGGAGGCTGCCGCCCGTGCCGCCTCCAGCACATAGTCAGTCCGATATCCCAGCGAGCAGGTCTCCAGCTCCTCATGCGAAACAGCTTCCAGCTGCCTCGCAGTAGGAAATGCTCCCTCCGTGCCAAAGCGCTCGCAGAGCTTCTCTATACATGACTTGATCGCCGGGATGTTTTTTCTTTGCGATATGATGAAGCTGATGAGCATCTCCCATGGATCCTGACGCAGGATGCGTATCCCCTTCGCCTCACGCCCTGCCTCGGTCAGAAATGTATCCTCCTGCGGGATAGCCGCCAGAAACGCACCATAGTCGGTTTGCATATCAAAATAATCCGCCCACAGGTCATCGTACTCCTCCTGTGTGCAGTCCAGCTCCGCAGGCTCATCGGCACTCCTTTGTCTCAGGATGATGTGCTGATCTCCTGCGTGCAGTGTGAAATATTCCTCGTCCAGACGATTGAAACGGAATGTCTGCCCGCTGTCCGCGATGGCGGCGATATCAAGATGCTTACTTTCTATGCTTACCATACTCAGCATGATAACAGATTTCATGAAAAGTGCAAATACTCCAAAGGAGCAGGCTCATCGCCTGCTCCTTCAGAGTCTTCCGAGTTTCCTCGGTTCGGATTTCATGAGTATGCTGCACAGAGGAAAGCGCTTGCGCGCCGTGCGGCGTCGTCATTATGAAGAAACCCTATATATTACAAGATCACCGGGCCAGGATGACATTGTAAACTGATCTGGCGTCAACTGAATACAATAAAATAACGCTCCTGTCATACATTCTCTTCGGTGATATAAGAGCTGCACGACAGAAGCGTCACTAAAACAGGTTCTTTCTCAGAACCCATCAACACTTACCTCACCGTAATGTCTCTGGACATCCTCCGAAGACCAGGCTTGTGAATCATCAAAATCATGATCCCATCACTGTAGAGTGAGCTGCTGCGGAATGTCACCGCGATTCCACATCGGACGTCCTTGCGATTTTCAATTGACTACCGTCATTATAATCATGCCTTTGCCCTGCGTCAAGTGCTATCGCGTGGGCACTGCTAATGCCTGCCGCAGAGCATTTGCTCCGCGGCAGGCAAAGCCAGTGCTCCATCAGCCAAGGAGCAGCAGGCTGAATACCAGTGTGAACAGTGCGACTGTCTCGGTGATACCGATGACGATGAAGTAGTTGGCAGTACCCTTGCCGGTAGAGCCGAGCGCGTCAGATGCCGCTGCGGCGCACTTGCCCTGGAACAGAGCCGACAGACCGATGGCCAGACCGCTGAATACTCCGACTCCGAGAGCCAGACCTGCGTCTGCGCCGCCTGCTACCGCGGACTTGATGAAGTTCATGAGCAGGAAGCCGTAGATGGTCTGTGTCAGAGGCGCACCTGAGAAGGCAACCATGATGAATGGAGCCTGCTTGCCGCTGGCATAGCACTTCTTCCATGAGCCGATAGATGCCATTCCTGCGATACCTGTACCGAATGCCGAACCCAGAGCAGATAAACCGAGAGCTGCTGCCATACCTACAAATGTGAGATTCATAATTATTCTCCTTTTAATTGATGCATATCCTATATGCTTGGTGATGCCGTCTCTATGCGGCATATCCGCTTATTTCTTTATAGTTTCGCTGACCCTGAAGGGCTCATACGGGATGCCTGTCCATTCCAGACCAGCCTGTCCCGAGAACTCCATGACGTTCAGTCGCACGCCGTGTACCACCACCGACAGGAAGTTCATCACTATGTTCAGCACATGTCCTATAACTACCACGACGACCCCCGCTATGACCATCGGTCCTGAGAAGTCAGCCGCCAGATTGTTGAAGCTCTGCGAGATGGCAAGTCCTGCCATGCCCACGGCGAACAGTCTGATATAGCTCATGACATTGCCGAAGCAGCTGATGGTATTGAGGAACTCCGTAAATGCATTGGCAAGTCCCGCCTTGAGTCCGTCTGCGAAGCTCACGTCCGGCGACATCGCGCCGAAGCATACCACCAGTGCAAATGCTACCGCTATCATGGTCACTATCGGCTTGAACGGAAGATCCTCGCCGATGACCAGATACAGCGCCATCAGATACATGGCTGCGATGCATATGATCCATCCGATATCCGCCACAAAGCTCAGATTCTTCGCCGCCATCTTGCGCTTGACGGATATGAGGCTGCCCAGCGCCATCTGAATCGCTCCTACCGAGAATGAAAACTTCATGACGGTATTTTGCTGAGCGGTCGCGGTCACTCCGAAGTATTCCGGATAGCTGGCAAAGTTCGGGATCACCAGCGCCTTCAGGAACGGGATCTTCATAGCTGCCTCGGTACCGAACCATGTACCCGTCACCGCGCCCCATATGATGGTAGCTATCGACAGGACATAGAGCAGATACGTCGTATCGTCGTTCTTCTTGGTCTTGACCGAGTATGCTATCGTACCCAGCAGTATCAGCACTCCGTAAGCTCCGTCGCCCAGTATCATGGCAAAGAACAGCGTGAAGA
>CAVJQN010000158.1:0-2480 GCA_963651635.1 Agathobacter sp. | reverse complement strand
CTCCGGTCGTCACTTCGCCTCCAGCCACGACTTGCCGATATGCGCATCCGTCTCCAGCGCCACCTTCAGCGTCGCCGCGTGCTTCATGGTCTCAGTCACCAGCTCCCTGACCGCCTGTGCCTGCGCGTCTGCGACCTCCACGAGCAGCTCGTCATGCACCTGAAGGACTATTCTCGCGTCATATCCGCTCTGCGCGAGCTGCCTGTCCACCTCGTTCATCGCTATCTTCATGATATCCGCCGCAGTTCCCTGTATAGGCGAGTTCATCGCCACCCGCTCTCCGAACTGACGCGTCATGAAATTGCCCGCCGACAGCTCCGGTATAGGTCTCCTGCGTCCATATATGGTAGTCACGTAGCCGTGCTCCTTGGCTTGTCTTATCTGCTCGTCCAGATATGCCTTGACCTGCGGATATGTCTTAAAGTAGTTGTTGATATAGTCCTGAGCCTCCTTTTTCGTGATGCTCAGTCCCGAGGAGAGGCCGAAGGCACTGATGCCGTATACGACGCCGAAGTTGACCGCCTTGGCATTGCGTCTCATCTGCGGCGTGACCTCCTCAAGCGGCACATGAAATACATGCGACGCGGTCACCGCATGTACATCCACTGCGTGCTCGTATGCCTCGATCAGCTTCTCATCGCCCGATATGGATGCCAGCACGCGCAGCTCTATCTGCGAATAGTCCGCATCGACGAAGGAATATCCCTCCTTCGATATGAATACATCGCGTATGCGGCTGCCCAGCTCGGTCCTGACGGGGATATTCTGGAGGTTGGGCTCCGTAGAGGATATCCTGCCTGTAGCTGTGATAGTCTGATTGAACGTACCGTGTATACGTCCGTCTCCGCCTATGAAGCCGACGAGTCCCACCGCATATGTCGAGTAGAGCTTTGTGAGCTGGCGATAGCTCAGGATCTTTTTTACAACCGGGCTTTCATCCGCCAGCTTCTCCAGCACATCGGCAGATGTCGAATATCCTGTCTTTGTCTTTTTGCCGCCCTTGAGCGAGAGTTTTTCAAACAGCACGACACCGAGCTGCTTGGGCGAGTTGATATTGAACCGCTCTCCCGCCAGCTCGTATATCTCCTGCTCCAGTATATCGATCTCCCTTTTCAGCTCCTCGCCGTATGCCGTCAGCCGATCGCCGTCCACCCTGATGCCGACCTGCTCCATCCGTGCGAGCGAATATACCAGAGGCATCTCTGTCTGCTCATAGAGCTGCCACATACCGGCTTCCTTGACTGCCGTCAGAGTATCTGCAGCGGACTGTGCGGTAAATGTCACACCCTCGGGACGGTTGAGCGGATTGAGCAGATATCTGGCGATGCCGATATCATATATCTTCCTGCCCGTCTCCTGCGTCTCCCAGAAGCCCGGTATCACATCGCGGCCGCTCAGCCAGCTCTTTAATATACCGTCCGGGCAGCTGTCGGGATGTCTGAGCAGAGTCTTCAGATCAGCGACATATATGGCATCGTCTGTCTCCAGATAGGCTGTGCCCTCCTCCTGCCCGCGCTCCTCCTCGCTCAGGTTAAAGCGCTTCATGAGCGACTTGAAGTTCAGCCTGCGCGCCAGCGTATATGCCTGCGGAGTGAACAGTCGCCCGACGGCGATATCCTCCGGCTTTACCTCTATCGGGACGTCCGTCTTGATGGTCGCCAGCCATTTGGACAGCTGCGCTCTGTCGTAGTTTTCCATCAGCTGCCTGGACGCACGCGGCGGCTTGACCTCGGCAGCGTGCTCATGTGCATTTTCGATCGTACCGTACTGCGCGATGATAGCGGTCGCCGTCTTCTCACCCACCCCGTCCAGTCCCGGGATATTGTCCGATGTATCGCCCATGAGCGCCTTCATCTCGATGATGCCCGCGGGCGTCACACCGTACTGTGCCATCACATCGTCCGGATAGTATGTATAGACCGTAGTCTCCCCCTTGGATGTCTTGGGCAGCAATATCTTGATGTGAGCATCCGCCAGCTGCAGCAGATCGCGATCCCCGGATACTATGCTCACCTCATAGCCGTCCTGCTGGTATCTTTTGGCTACCGTTCCTATGATATCATCCGCCTCGTAGCCCTCCATGGTGATGATAGGTATCTCCATAGCCGTCAGCAGCTCCTTGATGACCGGCACCTGCTCGCGCAGCTCATCCGGCATAGGCTTGCGCGTCCCCTTGTATTCGGAATATTCCTTGTGACGGAATGTAGGAGCACTCAGGTCAAATGCTACCGCCAGTCCCTGCGGCTTCTCGCTGTCCAGTATCTTGAGCATGATGTTGACAAAGCCGTATACCGCGTTGGTATGCAGTCCCTCGGAGTTGGTCAGCGGCGGGACTCCGTAGAAGGCACGGTTCAATATACTGTGTCCGTCTATAAGTACAATTTTGTTCATTGACATTTATCCTTTCATCGGGTATCATAGCGTATGCATTTGACACGAGGCGTGGCTCAGTTTGGTAGAGCGCAGCGTTCGGGACGCTG
>CAVJQN010000157.1:0-4330 GCA_963651635.1 Agathobacter sp. | reverse complement strand
GTTATTCACTGGTTCCGCACAATGACAATTCATTGTTGCTGATCAATGCGGGCATGGCTCCGCTCAAGCCATATTTCACGGGACAGGAGATCCCTCCCTGCAGACGCATGGCCACCTGCCAGAAGTGCATCCGTACCGGCGATATAGACAATGTCGGCAAGACGGCAAGGCACGGCACCTTCTTTGAGATGCTGGGCAATTTCTCGTTCGGAGATTATTTCAAGCGTGAGGCCATCACCTGGTCATGGGAGTTTCTGACCGAGGTGATCGGTCTGGACAGGAACAGGCTGTATCCGTCCGTATATCTGGATGACGATGAGGCATTTGATATATGGAACAAGGAGATCGGAGTACCTGCCGAGAGGATATTCAGATTCGGCAAGGAGGACAATTTCTGGGAGCACGGCGCGGGTCCCTGCGGTCCGTGCTCCGAGATATATTACGATCGCGGCGAGAAGTACGGCTGCGGCAAGCCCGGATGTACCGTGGGCTGTGACTGCGACAGATACATGGAGGTATGGAACAACGTATTTACGCAGTTTGACGGCGACGGACACGGCGGATATACCGAACTCAAGAACAAGAACATAGATACCGGCATGGGTCTGGAGAGACTGGCTGTAGTAGTGCAGGATGTAAATTCCATATTTGAGGTGGATACCATACGTGCGCTGCTTGACAGAGTGTGTGAGCTCTCCGGCAGGAAATACGGCATCAGCTACGACGACGATGTAAGCATCCGTGTCATCACGGATCATATCCGCTCGTGTACTTTTATGGCATCTGACGGCATCATGCCGAGCAATGAGGGACGCGGATATGTCTTCAGGAGACTCTTGAGGCGGGCCGCGCGCCACGGCAGGAAGCTCGGCATCAAGGGACTGTTCCTCGGTGAGCTCGCCAAGACCGTCATAGAGACAAGCAAGGACGGATATCCCGAGCTGGAGGAGAAGAGCTCTCTGATACTCAATGTGCTCACGTCCGAGGAGGAGAAGTTCAACAAGACCATAGATCAGGGTCTGCAGATACTTGCGGAGATGGAGGAAAAGCTCGCCGCCGAGGGCAAGAAGGTGCTCTCGGGTGAGGACGCGTTCAGACTGTACGATACCTTCGGCTTCCCGATAGATCTGACCATAGAGATGCTGGACGAGAAGGGCTGGTCGGTAGACGAGAAGGCCTTTGATGCCGCCATGGCAAGGCAGAAGCAGTCGGCGAGAGAGAGGCGCAAGGAGACGAACTACATGGGAGCGGACGCTACCGTGTACGAGCAGATAGATCCGTCGATCACATCGGCATTTACCGGATATGACAGGCTCGAGGATGCCGGGAGGATCGTGGCAATCACGACGGATACCGAGCTGGTGCAGGCGCTCTCGGAGGGCGATAAGGGCACGATAGTCACCGACAGGACGCCGTTTTATGCCACGATGGGCGGTCAGCAGGCAGATGTAGGCACCATCACGACGGCGGAGGGCGGCGAGTTCAAGGTAGAGGATACCATCGCCCTGAAAGGCGGCAAGATAGGCCATGTGGGTGTGGTGACCGCGGGTATGCTTTCCATGAATCAAGACGTAAAGCTTCATGTGGATGAGCAGCACCGTCAGGCGACGGCGAGAAATCACAGCGCGACGCATCTGCTGCAGAAGGCGCTCAGACAGGTGCTCGGAGATCATGTCGAGCAGGCCGGAAGCATGAACAACAGCGAGAGGCTGCGCTTTGACTTCACGCATTTCTCCGCGATGACGCCTGAGCAGCTGCGCCGTGTGGAGGAGCTGGTCAATGAGGATATCCGCGCCGGACATGATGTGAAGACGCAGGTGATGAGTCTGGACGATGCGAGAAAGAGCGGAGCCATGGCTCTGTTCGGTGAGAAGTATCATGATGATGTGCGCGTCGTCACCATGGGCGATTCCAAGGAGCTCTGCGGCGGAACGCATGTGAAGAATGTATCCGATATACAGGCATTCAAGATCCTGTCCGAGTCCGGCATAGCAGCGGGCGTGAGGAGGATAGAGGCGCTCACCGGCGATAATCTGATGAACTACTATCGTCAGATCGAGTCACAGATGCACGAGGTGGCGCAGCTGCTCAAGGCACAGCCGGCACAGATAAAGGAAAAGACCGAGGCGCTGCTTTCTGAGGTCAAGGCGCTCAAGTCGGAGAATGAGAAACTCAAGAACAAGGTTGCCAGCGAGGCAGTCGGCGATATCGACAGCAATACACAGGATGTAGGCGGAGTGAAGCTGGTGACGCTCAAACTCTCCGGCGTGGAGATGAACGAGATGAGAAATCTCGGAGACAGCCTCAGAGACAAGACGCCCTGCAGCGTGATAGTGCTTGCCTCGGATGCGGGCGGCAAGGCGAGCCTGATGGTCTGCGCCGATGATGCAGCGCAGAAGAAGGGCGCGCATGCCGGCAATATAGTAAAGGCTATCGCCGGACTGGTAGGCGGAGGAGGCGGCGGCCGACCCAATATGGCTCAGGCAGGCGGATCGGATCCCTCCGGCATAGACAAGGCACTGGCAGCGGCAAAGGACGCGCTGGCCGGACAGATCGGATGATCGAAGGCGATGAAAAAGGGACTATTAATAGTTATCAGCGGTTTCTCAGGCGCGGGCAAGGGCACTCTGGTCAAAGCCATACTTGCCCGTCATGACAACTATGCCCTGTCGATATCCGCCACCACCAGACAGCCGAGGAGAGGCGAGGAGGACGGCAGGGACTACTTTTTTATCAGCAGGGAAGAGTTTGAAAGACGTATAGAGGAAGGACGCTTCCTCGAATATGCCAGATATGTCGATAACTACTACGGGACGCCAAAAGACCCTGTGACGGAGCTGATGGATCAGGGCAGGGACGTGATACTGGAGATCGACTGTCAGGGGGCGGCGCAGGCGAAGGCAGCATTTCCGGACGCGGTGCTGGTGTTCGTGACGACCAAGGACGCATCAACACTTAAAAAACGTCTGACGCGGCGCGGTACGGAGACGAAGGAGCAGATCGCCAGACGGCTGAAAAGAGCCGCCGAGGAGGCGGATATCATAGACAGGTATGATTATATACTGATAAATGATTCGCTGAGCAGGGCGGTCGCGGATTTTAACCGCATCGTGCGCGCCGAGCATATGAAGGTGAAGAACAACACCCAGTTCATATCCGGGATCTCAGACAGGCTCAAGCAGGTGTAAATACAGGAGGATAATATATGTTGCATCCGTCATATCAGGATCTTATGGAAGCAGTCAACAGTGATGTAGAGCCGGGCGAGCAGCCGCTCGTGCAGAGCAGATATTCCATCGTGATAGCTGCGGCAAAGAGGGCACGCCAGCTCGTGGACGGCAAGCCGGCGCTGGTTCCGTCCTACAACAAGAAGCCGCTGTCCATCGCGGTGGACGAGCTTTACCACCAGAAGGTGCATATCCTTCCTCCTGAAGAGGAGACTGAGGAGGTCGGAGAGTAATATCATGGATACAAGCGTAAAGGATCTCACCAAAGGCTCTCTTTGGTCCGGGATCCTGTTTTTCAGTCTGCCGCTCATCATGTCCAATCTGCTGCAGATTCTTTTCAACATGTCTGACATAGCCGTGGTGGGCAGGTTTTCGGGAGCAATAGCGCTCGGCGCGGTAGGATCGACCACTACGCTGGTCACACTTTTTACCAGCTTTCTCATAGGCATAGGCGGAGGAGTAAATGTCATCGTGGCACAGTCGCTGGGCAGAGGCGAACCGCAGGACGTCAGAAGGACCGTGCATACGGCATTTTTGCTGTGCGTCGGCATCGGACTGTGCGTGATGCTCATCGGTGAGGCAAGCAATCATGCGATACTGGAGATACTCAAGACCAAGGACGAGCTGATAGGCGGTGCGTCGCTCTACCTGCGGATATATTTCATGGGAATGCCGGCGCTGGCTGTATATAATTTTGGCAATGCCGTATTCAGCGCAGCCGGGGATACCAAAAAGCCGCTGCTGTTTTTGTCGATAGCAGGAGTGCTCAATATCATACTGAATCTGTTTTTCGTCGTGGTACTGAAGATAGACGTGGCGGGAGTTGCAATTGCAAGCATCACATCGCAGTATTTCTCTGCCGTCGCCGTGGTTATAGCGCTGATGAGGACGAAGGGAGATCACAGATTCAGCTTCGAGTATCTCAAGCTCGACCCAGTAAAGGCCAGAAAGCTCCTGTATCTGTGTCTTCCCGCCGGTATCCAGAATGCCATATTCCAGATAGCCAATCTGTTCGTGCAATTCGGCGTCAACAGCTTCAGCGCTTCCGTGGTCGCGGGCAATGCAGCCGGGCAGAATGCGGACGGTCTGGCATATGACGTGGG
>CAVJQN010000156.1:15522-27024 GCA_963651635.1 Agathobacter sp. | reverse complement strand
CACCGATAGTTTTTCGCATATCGTCCAGCTGCAGACCGTCGATGAATTCGCGGAATTTCACGACGGACATATCCGTCGCATCATAGATATTCCTATCTCCGACCGTCACGGCGAGAGACTCTTTTTTAAGGCGCTTGCCGCCGCAGGTGCTGCACGGCGCTATGCGCATATATGTCTCGTACTCCGCCTTGGAGCCCTCGGAAAAGGTCTCGCGGTATCTGCGGTTACAGTTCTCTATCAGCCCCTCAAACGCGATGGGATATACTCCCGTCCCGCGCTGTCCCGTATAGTGCACGTCCACCTCTACCGATGTTCCGCGGATGAGTATGTCATGCACCTTCTTAGGATATTCTCCGAACGGCGTATCAAGGCTGAACTTAAAATGCTGTGCCAGCGCCTCGAGCAGCGCGCGGGTAAAGCTACCCTTTTTAGCCGCGGACTGCCATCCCGGCACCACTATCGCACCCTCATTGATGCTCAATGTCTTGTCGGGTATGATCAGATCCTCATCGAACTCCATCGTATATCCCAGACCCAGACAGTCCGGGCACGCGCCGAAGGGATTGTTGAATGAAAAGCTCCTCGGCTCTATCTCATCGACGGATATGCCGCAATTCGGACACGAAAAGTTCGAGGAGAACATGATCTCCTCGTGCGATACCGGCTTTATCGCTCCCTCGGGATAGTCGCATACCGCCTGCGCGAGGCTCCCCGTCAGCTCCAGTGCCGTCTCCAGCGAATCTGTCAGGCGCTTGCGTATGCCGTCTCTGACTATAAGCCTGTCTATGACGATTTCTATCGTATGCTTCTGGTTCTTGTCCAGAGTGATCTCGTCACTCAGCTCCGCCGCATCGCCGTCTATCCGTGCTCTCACATATCCGCTCTTTGCAGCCTGCTCCAGTACCTTCTCATGTCGTCCCTTCTTGCCCCTCACGACGGGCGCCATGATCTGCATGCGCGTGCCCTCCGGCAGCGCCATGAGCTGATCCGTCATCTGGTCTATGCTCTGCCTGCTGATAGGTCTGCCGCACTTGGGACAATGCGGGATGCCTATCCTTGCGTACAGCAGACGCAGATAGTCATATATCTCCGTCACCGTGCCGACTGTAGAGCGCGGGTTGCGGTTCGTTGACTTCTGATCTATGGATATCGCAGGAGGCAGCCCCTCTATGCTCTCCACGTCGGGCTTTTCCATCTGCCCCAGAAACTGCCTCGCATAAGAAGACAGAGACTCCATATACCGTCTCTGCCCCTCTGCATATATAGTATCAAATGCGAGCGATGATTTCCCCGATCCCGACAACCCGGTAAATACCACCAGCTCGTCACGCGGGATATCGACGCTGACGCCCTTGAGATTGTGCTCGCGGGCGCCGCGTATTTTTATATATTTCTTTTCCATGTACCAGTCCCTGTATGCCTTTTTTGCATATTTTCCTGCTCGATTTTACCGTTCGCTGTTCTTCCCCGGTCCGTCCGACTTCAGCAGCTCCAGCGCGGCATCGAGCTGGTTGTCGCTGCCCTCCACTCCTGCCTTGCCTTCACCGTCCCACTCGACCTCGATATCAGGCGCGAGACCCTCTCCGTGGAGGTCTGTGCCGTCCGGCGTATAGTAATGCATGGACGTGAGCTTCAGACCCGTTCCGTCTCCCAGCGGAAATACCAGCTGAACTATGCCCTTGCCGTAGGTCTTCGTGCCCAGCAGCGTCGCCCTGTTGTAGTCGCGCATCGCTCCCGCGAATATCTCAGCGGCGCTTGCCGTATTGTCATTGACCAGAAGTACTATCGGCACGCTGATCTCGTGACCGTCATTGCCGCCCATCCTCTGTCCTTCGCCGTTCTTATCCGCCGTATAGGTATACATCCCGTCAGGCAGCGTATAGTCCAGCATGTCGACGCTGACATCCACCAGACCGCCCGGATTGTCCCGCAGATCGATGACAAGCCCGGTCATGCCCTGCTGTGTCAGAGCATCCACTGCCTTTTTGTACTGGTCACCTGTGATGCTGTCATACTCGCTCACTATGATATATCCGATACCGTCCGAGAGCATCTTATATTCCACGGTCGGAACCTCTATCTTCCTTCTGGTGATGGTGAGCGTGACCTCGTCGTGCGTATCGCCGCGCAGCACCGTCAGCGTCACGTCGGTGCCTTCCTCGCCTCGGATATATTTGCTCACGAGCACATCCAGATCCAGCGATGTGATGTCCTCATCTCCCACCTTGTAGAAGATATCATCCGCCTGCAGTCCCGCCTCCTGAGCCGGCGAGCCGTCAAATACCTTGACGACCGACATGATCTTCGTATCGGGATTCTGCTGGAGCAATGCTCCTATGCCGCTGTATGTCCCGTTGGTGGACTCCACGAGCGACGCATAGTCCTCCTCGTTATAATATGCCGCGTACTTGTCACCCAGCCCTGACACGAAGCCCCGGTAGATCCCGTCCTCGACGTCCTTCATATCCTCATCATAGAGGAAATACTGGCTCACGTACTCCTGCAGCAGCTCCAGCTTGTCCTCTATCTTATCCATGTCGAGCGACGCGGAGTTATCCGGCACATAGTCGGGTGATGTCAGCTTCTCATACGGAATCACCTGCGGATACCTGCGCAGCACCATGATTCCTATGCACACTGCGGCTGCCGTCAGGAGCGTCACGCATGCCGCCACGCCGACTATGATGCCCCGGATGAAGCTGCCTGAGGACTTGTCTCTGGTCTTTCCTTGGGGCTTGCCCGTCTTCTTCCCGGAATCTTTGGCTTCTGTACCTTTCTCTGCCTCGACGGTCTCTCCACCCACCGCCGTATCCGTACCCGGGTTCATCTTTTCGCTCATCTTGTCGCTCATCTCGTCGCTCATCTCTTCACGCATCTCTTCACGCATTTCATCACTCATATCATTATGCCCCGTAGTTATCACATTTGCTGTATTCGCCGCCCATCACGGCGACACGTAGTTTCTCGGATTGATATACTCCCCGTCCGCCCTTATGCCGAAATGCAGGTGCGGGCCCGTAGAATATCCCGTGGATCCGACCTTCGCTATCACATCACCCTGCTTGACCGTATCTCCGACCTCGACCAGCAGCTTGGACGCGTGCATATATACGGTATATACCCCGCCGCCGTGATTGAGCATGATATAGTTGCCCGCGGATGCGCTGTATGTGCTGATGATGACCTCTCCGTACGCGCTTGCTACTATATCCGAGCCGGATGCCGCGCCTATATCTATACCCTTGTGCGTAGTGCTCGCGCCCTCCGTCGGAGACTCACGGTCCCCGAAGTCCGATGTGATCCTCGACGATGAAGGCACAGGCCAGATGAAATGTATATCGCCCAGATCCACCGTCTTGTAGCTCTGTCCCGCCGCCAGTGCCTTCTTGCGCTCCTCTTCCTCGCGCCTTCTGATCTCCGCCTCTATCGCCTTGATCGTGTCCTCCTGCTTCTTGATCTCGGCCTCGTACTCGCTTATCTGCGACTGCGCCGCGCCTATCTTCGTCTCGTAGGACTTCATCTCGGACTGCTTGTCCGCAAGCAGCGTCTGTACCGCCTCCTGCTTTGCCTGCGCCGCCGTGCGCATATCCTCCAGCTGCGCCTGCTGATCAGTCAGGCTCTGCTTCTTTTCCTCGATCTGAGCTGCCAGCTTCTCATATTCATCCAGCTGCTGTCTGTCATAGGTCGTGATCTTGCCGACATATTCGCTGCGGTTGAGCAGCTGATTGAGGCTCTCCGCGCCGAATATCATGTCAAAAAAGGTCGAGTCGCTCTGCTCGTACATGTACTTGATCCGCAGCTTCATATTCTCATATTGCTGCTCGGATACGCTCTCCGCCTCCTCCAGCTCTGTCTGCGTGACCTGTATCTGCTGCTCGACCTGCGCCATCTCAGCGTCCAGCCCGTCTATCTCTCCGGCTATCTGCGCCAGCTCGCTGTCCAGCTGTGTCATATATGCATTGACATCCGCCTTGAGACCCTGCAGCTGCGAGAGCCGCTCCTGCGTCTTTTTCTTCTCCTGCTCCAGCGCGTCCTTCCTGCTCTGCGCCTGATCCATATCGCTTTTCGACGCCTCGGCACAGGACACAACGGGCGCGCCTGATATCAGCACCGCACCCATCATAATCGCAATAAATGTCCTAAGTGTGTTCACACGTATTTTCATACTTTCAGATATCTGCGCATCGTCACGAAGCTGACGACGGCTCCCAGCCCTACTCCCAGCGCCGCCGCGACTCCCGTCATGAGCGGCATGATATCCGTGATCGGGATAAATGTGACGACATCCGTCAATATAGCATAGTTCGCCCGCAGATACAGCACCGCCCTTGCATAGAGCACTCCCACCGTGGCAAGCGGTATCAGCGCGCCCACCAGCCCGATGAATATGCCCTCTATCAGAAACGGGGCGCGTATCATCATATTGGAGGCTCCTATGAGACGCATGATAGCGATCTCATTTTTCTTGAATGCCGCCGCCACGCTGATCGTATTGGATATGAGAAATACAGCCACCGCAAGCAGTATGGTGATGAGCAGCAGCGAGATCGTCCCTATCACGCGGCTCAGACCCGTCAGAGCCGATGCCGCCGCGCTGGAGTAGTTGACCTGACGCACCCCGTCTATGCTCTCCAGATATGCGACTATCCCGTCCTGATCTCCCGCGTCATTCAGGAAAATACTGTACGATGAGCTGCCCTTGAGCGGATTGTCCTTTTCAAAGCCCTCCGCCAGCTCCTCATGTCCCGCGAAGTAGTCCGCCTTGAAGGTATCCCATGCCTCCTGCGCGGATGTATAGACTACCTCCCTGACCTCCGGACGTTCCTTGATGAGCTGTCCTATCTCCTGTATCCTCTCCTGCGCCAGATCCTCGCGGAAAAATACCGTGATGCCTACCTTGGTCTCGATATTTTTGACCATCGCGTCCAGATTGGTCACGATGCAGAAGAAAAGGCAGAACAAAAAAATACATGCGGCTATCGTGACTATACTGGCGAGCGTCAGCCGCATGTTCCTTCTCATATTCTTAAATGCCTGTCTGAAATTATAAAGCATCCTCACGACTCCCCGGCGGCTCCGGTATCGCCCGTGACTATACCGCGATCCATAGTGATGATACGCATACCGCTGCTGCGCGCTATCTCCTGCGAATGTGTGATGACCACGACCGTCGTACCCGATTCGTTGATATAGTACAGCAGCTCCATGATCTCCTCTGCCGTCCTTTTGTCCAGATTGCCCGTAGGCTCATCGCACAGCAGTATCTCGGGATCGTTTACTATCGCCCTCGCGATGGCGACGCGCTGCTGCTCCCCGCCGGAGAGCATCCCCGGCAGGTGCTTGTATTTGGACGAAAGTCCCACCATCCGCAGAGCCTGCGGCACCGCCTCTTTGATCTCTCTGCTGCTCTTGCCTATGACATGCTGGGCAAATGCGACATTTTCATATACCGTCAGATCCGGCAGCAGGCGAAAGTCCTGAAATACGACCCCCAGCGTCCGCCTGTACTTTGGTATATAAGAGCGCGGCATATCTATCAGATCCGCCTCCGATACGATGATATCCCCGGAGGTCGGCTCCGTCTCCTTGAGCAGGAGCCGAAACAGCGTAGACTTGCCGGAGCCGTTGCGCCCCATGATGAAGACAAACTCCCCGTCATCTATGGTCAGATTTACGTCCGAGAGCGCCCTCGTCCCGTTTTTGTATATCTTGCTGACATCTCTTAGCTCGATCATCAATAATCCTGCTGTTCCATGAACTTCATGTATTTGCCCACCATGAGCGCGATATTGAACGTGATCGCATCGTCAAATACCCTGATATCCAGTCCCGTCTCCTTGTGGAGCTTGTCTATCCTGTAGACCAGCGTATTTCTGTGGATATAGAGCTGTCTGGACGTCTCCGAGACATTCAGGCTGTTCTCAAAGAACTTGTTGATGGTCGCCAGCGTCTCCTCGTCAAAGTCGTTGGGATTCTGTCCGCCGAATATCTCCTTGATGAACATCCTGCACAGCGGCAGCGGCAGCTGATATATGAGCCTGCCTATACCCAGCTTGGAATATGCCACCACTCTGTCATTCTCATAGAATATCTTGCCGACGGCTATCGCCATCTTCGCCTCTTTGTAGCTTCTGGATACCTCGCGTATCTCATTGACTATCGTGCCGTATGCGACGCTGCACTCCTCTATGCCCTCTGTCCTGAGCGTCTCGAGTATACCCCTCGCGATGGTCTCCAGCTCCTCCGCGTCGGCGCTCTCGCTCAGCTCCTTTACCAGTATGGTATCCTTCTCATCTATCGCGGTCACGAAGTCCTTGGTCTGCGTCGCGTATGCGCTTCTCATCGCGTCATGCACGGCTGCCGCCAGTCCCGTATCGCTCTCCACGATAAATGCGGCACGTCTGGTATTTGTCTCGATATGGAGTTTTTTCGCGCGGCTGTATATATCCACGAGCAGGAGATTGTCCAGCAGCAGGTTCTTGAAGAAGCTGTCGCGGTCGAAGCGCTCCTTGTAGGCAACTATGAGATTTTGCAGCTGCAGTATGGCGAGCTTGCCTATCATATAGGAATCGTCGCTGCTGCCCTCCACCATCAGCACATATTCCAGCGTGCCGTCCTCTATCACCTTAAAGAACTGGAAGCCGCTGATGCGCTGAGACTCCGCCTGCGATGCCACGAACTCCTTGATGGTCGAGTCGTAGCGGTCCGCGCCCGGAAATGTAGCAGCCAGAGCATTGCCGTCGACATCGCTGACGCACATATCCATATGTGTGATATCTTTCAGGCCGTTCAGTGTGTTCTGCAAGATTTGATTGGATACCATGTTGCCGTTCTCCCTTTGATATGGTTGCTGCAAGACTTTGTTTTCAACATTCCCACAAAAAAGCACAGTTTACTCTGTCTATACTAAGGCAAAATGCAAAAAAAGGCAAGGGCGACTGCTCACCTTTGCCGTTTTTTTGTTCAAAAAATTCTTTTATATTGTTCTATTTTAGACAAAAGCCGGTTTCGCCGGGTGTCTCACCCTCTGCCGGTCATTTCCCGGGATAAATTATCAGCGAGTCCACATCATAGTCCTTGAGCTTCTCGCGTCCGTGCAAACCTGCCAGCTCCATCACGAACAGCACCTTCTCCACCTTGCCGCCCAGCTTCTCCACCAGATGGATATTGGCAAGCATCGTGCCGCCTGTCGCCATCAGATCGTCGATCATGACCACTCTCTGACCCGGCTTTATATCGTCCTTGTGTATCTCGATGGTCGCCGTGCCGTACTCGAGATCATATGTCTCCTCTATCGTCTCACGCGGGAGCTTGCCCTTCTTGCGGATCGGTATAAATGCCTTGCCCAGCTCATATGCCACCGGCATACCGAATATAAAGCCTCTCGCCTCTGGACCTACGATCAGGTCAAAGTCCACTCCGTCCAGTCTGGAGATCAGCCCGTCTATGCTCTCCTTCAGTCCCTCGGGATCCCTGAGTATACCCGTCACGTCTCTGAAAATGATCCCCGGCTCCGGAAAATCCGGGATACTGATCACACAATCCTCCAACTTGCTCATAGTATCTCCTCTCAGATCAAACAGCTGTGTGTGCGCCGCGCAAAGGCATCAGTCTGCCCTTGATCTTCTGGCATCCTTAACTACCAGCTGCACGCTCACCGTCCCATTATACTCGTTGATCTGCGGATAGTACAGAACATCCAGCAGCTTCGCGTCCCGCATCTGCTCCATCCACGCGTCAGCGTCCGTATACATGATAGCATTTGCGACCGTTCCGGCGCTGTCACGAAGCCTCATCCTGACTGCATTATGAAGTCTGCCCATCACACGTGCACTCAAAAGCTCCACATCCCTCTGGGCGAACATCGGACTTTCATTGCCGTTCGCACACGGCTCCAGCAGCTCCAGCTCATGCACAAATGCCATTGTCGCATATGAAAAGGGCAGCTCCACGTCGATCATGATCCTCTCGATGAAGTCATCCGCCTCCAGTCCCGCGTCCCTATTTAGCGCATCTCTGAGCGCGTCCAGATCGTCCTCCCTGATGGTCAGTCCCGCCGCCATCGGATGCCCTCCGTACTTCACCAGCAGCTCCTTATGCTCGCTCAGCTTCTCAAACATGTTATATGCCTCGATGGAGCGTGCCGAGCCCTTCAGATATCCGTCAGCGCTCCTTGTGAAAACTATGGTCGGATGGTTGCAGTATTCTCTGACCCTTCCCGCTATGATGCCTGCTACCGCCTCGTGGCATCCGTCCAGCAATATGACCTTCACCGCGTCCTGCTCATATATCGCATCGACCATATCGCACGCGACCTGCCCATATCTGACCGTCAGCTCCTTGCGATCCTCGTTGAGGAGCTTCAGATGCTCTGACAGCTCGCATATCCCGTCTTCACTCTCGCACAGCAGCAGCTCCAGAGCCGTCTTGGCGCTTTCCAGCCTGCCGGCTGCATTGACGCACGGTCCCAGGACAAATCCCAGCGAGTATGCCGTAATCGGCCTGCCCGTCAGTCCCGCTGCCGCGATCAGCCCCGCCAGTCCCCTGTTTGATGTATGACTGAACAGGCTCAGCCCGTATGTCGTGATGGTTCTGTTCTCGTCGACTATCGGCATGATATCGCCTACCGATGCAAATGCTGCCAGATCGGCATATTGCATCCATTCCTCCGGCGCTATGCCGAGCTTTTCATATATGACCTGCATGAGTTTCCATGCCACCACCCCGCCGCATATGCTTTTGAAAGGATACGGGCAGTCGGCGCGATGCGGATCCACGATATAGTCCGCCGGGGGAAGCTTATCTGCGCCTGTCTCGTCCTTGGGAATCTCATGATGATCCGTGACCACCACGGTCATCCCGTACTCACGCGCCAGCTCCAGCGCCGAGACCGCCGATATGCCGTTGTCGCAGGTCAGTATAAAGTCGATGCCGTCATCGTGGGCTCTGTTGACGATGGATTCGTTGATGCCGTATCCGTCCCGCACACGATCTGGTATATCGTAGCTGACATCCGCCTCCAGATGCCGAAGCATCATCACCAGCAGATATGTGGAGCATACGCCGTCGATATCATAATCGCCCACCACGCGGAAATGCCTGTGCTGCCGCGCCGCCTCTATGATCGCATCCGCTGCCTCGCTCATGTCCTTCATCAGGAGCGGATCGTGCATATCACTCAGGCTCCCGTGCAGATATTTATCAAACCCATCCGGCTGCACGCCCCGATTTATCATGATCCTCGCGAGTACGGGGGATATATCAAAGCGCTTCGCGAGCGCGTAGAAATCAGCTCTCTTCGTGTAGAGCATCCACTGTGTCTGTTTCAATGTTTATGCCTTTCCGATGGTGGATATATAGTCCTCACAGCAGTGTCTTCCTGGCTTTTCTGCTGTCAGAGGCTGAATCAGAGACTCTCCATCTCCCGCACATAAGCGACAAACTTCGCAATCGTCCATATTCTATTCTGACGATCCGCCGGGTAGGACGCGATGTACTGCTTTGGAACAACAAGAACCACATTTTCACTCTGCATTTCATCCATCTGCGCGGGGGATATCCCCTGCTGAAGTGTGCACAGATACTTCGGTCGGCTTCGCAGACGATCGGCTTCATTGATGACCTGACGCCAGCGATCCTTGCAGGTCGTTTTTGCTGCCAGTGAAATCAGCCTATCCGTCGGAAATGTCATATCATGATACGATGCCTGCGACGGAAAGATAAAGTCCGGCTTCTTGTTGCCCTCTGTGACAGCCTGCGCCGTATATGCGATATCGTTGCCATCGAAAATTGCAGACAGATGATGCTCCAAGCTCTTTCCCGCGCGGCTTTTTCTGCGGTTCAGAACCATATTCGACATTGCAATAAATTCATCTACCGACGCGAAGCCGCGGGCTATGGTTTCCCCATATCTGGCATGTTCTATCGCCCTGAAAAGCGCATATTCTGTATTTGTCCAGTCTATTATCTTGCGATCCGGGTTTGTACGGATATATTCGAGATGATTATATACACGATTCTGGATATCACGTGCTGCTGCGGACATATCCTCTGACATAGGAAAATCTACTGTCAGCTCCTCGATAAACTCCAGAATAGCATTGCGCTCCTGTGTTTCCTCACGAACCTGTCCTGCATCGATTAGCTGATTGGTCTCCGTCGGACTGATGCCAAATGCCTCCAGAAACTGGTCAATATCATCCTCAGAGTTCAAAATATACGCTCTGTAGTTTTCATCATCGCATTTTGCAAATACGAAAAGAGCTCCTGTATACTCCGGTCGCAGGAACGGAAAGCCATGTCCGAAATTGGTGATTCTGTATTCGTTTCTCGTGCCTTGCCCGTAGTATATAAAACGTGTGTCTGTTTCTATATCATCCTGCCATTTCACCTTTACCCATTTATCCTTGTTTGACCCTCTGATGCCGGGCTCATCAAACAGAATAGGAATCGACGGTTTTGAAATGTATATTCCCGACTGATGTGCTCCGGTCAATCCGGTATCATTTGCCGAGAGAAATTTGCAGTAAGCTCTCTGACTGTGCAGCACGGCTTGTATCGCCTGATTGGCATATCCGTCTGGCATTTATATCGCCCTCCTCTCCGATGCTGCCGAAAGGATGGTTTTGGCTCCGGATTCCATATCAAGCGCTTCCAGTTTTGCAACTATCAGCTTTGCCACATCCGACATGAGCGGAACCACGACGGAGTTTCCAAACTGCCGATAAGCCTGTGTATCTGAAACCGGAATCTTGAAGCTGTCGGGAAATCCCTGCAGTCTCGCACATTCGCGCGGCGTCAGTCGGCGTGGATTTTTGCCGCTTTGCTCAATCAAAATTTCAGAACCGTCTTTATAATATCTCGCACTGATAGTTCGTGTGATTCCGTCCAAAGGTGCTATTCCGTAACCAAATCCGTTGCCTGCCTCCCTGTGTTTTGCAGCATAGTTTTGAAGATAGAGCCACAGCTTGTCTGAGAGTGTGTATTTCTCATCAACCTCTTTTTCAAGTATATCCCTTACTATCGGCTGTTTCGCCAGAGGATGAAGATCAAAGGAAAAATCGATATCGTCTCCGTACCGTTCCTTATCAAATCCCACTATGACAATGCGTTCCCTGTGCTGAGGCACATATCCCTTTCCGTCAATGATTTGAAAGAAGATCTCGTAGTTCAATTCTTTCAGTGACTCCCGGATCACCTGAAATGTCCTGCCTTTGTCATGACTGCAAAGGTTTTTTACATTTTCAAGCATAAATGCCTTTGGGCGTTTGGCTTTCAGTATCCGGCACACGTCAAAGAAAAGAGTACCCTGTGTTTTATCCTCAAACCCGGTAGCACGCCCGAGACTGTTTTTCTTTGACACACCGGCTATTGAAAAGGGCTGGCACGGAAAGCCCGCCACCAAGATATCGTGATCCGGGATGCTTTCCGCCTGCACCTTTGTTATATCACCGTCAGGCTGGACACCAAAGTTTGCATAATAGGTCTGCTGGCTGTATTTGT
>CAVJQN010000156.1:13060-15512 GCA_963651635.1 Agathobacter sp. | reverse complement strand
CACAGCATCCGCCCGCCGCCTCAAAGGCAAGGCGCATACCTCCGATACCGGCAAACAGGTCAATAAATGTGTATCCGTGCTGATTGGAAGAATGTTCCTCCTTTGCCTTGACCAGCATTTGTCTGATTGCGACAGACAGACAATCCTGCATAGACTGTCCGCTGACTACAGAATAGTCGCTCAATTCCTTATATATTTCATCATCCACACGAATGTGAACCTGTCTTGTCATCTCACGCGCCTCCATACGGGGACAAAAGTAGTACCTGATTTTTCCCCAGTTATAACACACTGCCTATTCCTAATCAAGGAGATGACGCTCTGCTGACCTGTGCATCAATGTCGCTATAAAGAGCACAGAGCAACATAGATATACGCTTGCTGCTTTCGCGTTTGCTACTTCCGCCCGCGAAACAGCCGCTTGCCTGATGTCATACCTCCGATGAGCCTTTCTCTGAGGCTCGGTGCGAACTCGCCCGGCTCGGGCTCGCTCTCAGCCACCTTGAGTGCCGACATAGGCTCCTGCTCCATAGCCCTGCTGTACGAGATTTCCTCTGTCGTCAGCTCCTGACTTCTGCGTTCCGCCGCCTGTATGATCTTCATCAGGTCGTCGATCACATAGTTTTCCCGCAGGCTTTCCTGATACAGACTATATGTAAGCACCACGCTGTCGTGGTCGTTATTGTCAATAGCTGTCAGCATCCGCCTGAGCAGCTCCGACAGACCTGCTCTCATCCCGCATGTGTTGCCCGGCACATAGCAGAGCATAGCGCTGCGGTGCTCGTCGAGATAGATATAGTCCGGGTCGAGCATCAGATCTTCCTTGTCCAGCATATATGCTCCCAGCTCCCGCACGGTTCTGATCACATCCCTGATGATGCGGCTGACACTCTCTCCCGTCAATGCCCGGGCGTCCAGGAGCTGTCTCAGGCTCTCACGTGATCCTATCTCATAGCGGATGTCCTGCCTCCCGTCATCCTCATACAAGGATATGCCCAGTAAGCCCGGTATCCTGTTGTTCTCCAGCATATGAACCCTGTAATCGTCAGCATATTCCCTCAATACCAGATAATTGCCGCTGATATCCCTTTGATATTCCATCTTCTGTGACCCTGCTTCCCCAGTATACATCCGCACACCTCCATTTCCTTGTGTCTGTTTCAAACAGCGCTCCCCCGCTGTTCAGATTTACTACCTGTCACATTGTGTGAAGCTTCGGCAGGCATACCCGGATTTCATCCGGCTCACTCTGCTTTCTCCGCCTGTGTCTCCTGCTCCGGTTCTTTCCTCAGATATGCCTCTTTGAGGCCTTCCCATATCGTCATCTGACGCATATACTCCTCCGGGCAATACTCCTCGTCCTCATGCTCCGCTGCCTCCGCCTCAAATCTTGCCGTATACGCACTTGTCACTCCCGTCTTCTGGCGATACGCAAAGCAGATGATGGAACCGATAGACAGCAGGATGATGGACATGATGAAAGATGCCTCAACAGTAAACGATGCCGTCAAAGATTTATCTTTTTTCTTTGTCTTGCCGTTGTTCGTCCTGTCATTATCTGTCTTGCTGTTATATGCCCTTGCTGTCCTCATCTATCCGCTGTCCGCGCTCTCCCTCTCTGCTGTCTGTTCTCTCTCAATATTTACTGCTGTATTCACAGCGATGCTACAAGCGACAAAAGTTTATAATCATGAGCATATATGCCGCGCCCGCCGCGGGCAGGAGCGGCATCCGCCGTCTAAGCATGCCGCGTCCGCCTGCTGTCAGCAGATATATTCCGCATACCGCCGAGTGCAGAAAAAGCGTCGCCATCAGCAATATCGCGACCCTGCCTGCGCCCATCGCCGCACCCATTATCATGAAATACAGCCCGTCGCCCTCTCCTATCTGTCCTGTCCATCGCGACAGTCCCAGCAGCACCGCGCCGGGCAGGCATCCGAGCGCTGCGCGAGCTGCTATAACGACGCATTCCCCCAGCGCCATATGTGGTAATGTCCGCTGCGCATACGTCATTATCATTTCCGCCAATGCAGTCGATGCCCCTGGCATCACCGAACACGTGGTCATAGCCTCCGTCGGCACTGAAAAAGCCGTCGATGCTTCCGAAATCGATAAAGTACCATGCACTGACGATATCCCCGACGTAGCTATCATCCACATAATAATCAGCGTCCCCAGCAAGACCATCACAAATCCCGCCGCCAGCGTCCTGATGCTGACGCTCATCGTTTTCATGTCCTGATAGGCACAGATCCCGGCAAAGACTGCCATTGCAAGCCGCCCCCATATATAGTCTGTCATCATATCCTCGGTCTCCGCTTTCTGACGTTTTCAAGACGTTCCATCTACTTCTGTCTTTTCTTTGTCTTTCCTTTGCCTTTGCCTATAGCTTCGCTTCTTCATAGCCCAAAGCTGATCCTACTTCCCGCAATACGAGCATGCACCCAGAGAC
>CAVJQN010000156.1:12000-13050 GCA_963651635.1 Agathobacter sp. | reverse complement strand
TCTTTCTATGTCTTTCCTTTGTCTTGGTCTTTGCCTTTGTCTTTGCCTTTGTCTTTGCCTTCGTCTTTCTTTCCTGCTTCGCTTCTTCATAGCCCAAAGCTGATTCTACTTCCCGCAATATGAGCACGCACCCAGAGACTCCACCTCCGACAGATGCACTGTCTTCACATAGGCGATGATCGCGCTGCAATTATTTCTTGTATGATACGCAGAGCCGCTCGGCATCACATAAACCTCTCCTGACAAAGCTCCGCTCCCGCCGCATACAGAGCACGGGCGATACCTGCCTCCGCCGGAATTTCTGATATCCTCTATCTGATCCGCCGGGACAGTCTTCAGGCTGTTGCTCAGATAGTGGCACGATGCGGACAGATGATATCTGGTCGAGTTCTTGCCGACATATACCAGCGGATCGTCCTCTGAGCCGCTTTCACCGGACTTTGTCCGCTTCTTTCCTATCCACGCCCGCCTGCTGCTGGTCACTGTCTGCCGCAGACTGTTCTTCCCCAGTATCGAAAACGGGAGATCGTAGGTATAGTCCAGCACGATCGTAACCATCTCTCCGTCGATCATACATTCACTGTCGAGGAACTCGATCGTACCCAGAAAGCTGTCGCCCGCCGCCTCCCGCGCCTTGTGTGCCGCATATGCTCCGATGCCCGCCGATATTCCGTTGAAGAGTGCCTGATCCTTGGGGCTGCTCTCGGGATCCAGCTCCTTTACATCACGGTTCGATGTATATGCATACTGACATACATCTCTGCATATCTGCTCACACGCCTCCTGCATCCTGCCCGTCGTCTCCATCATGCGAAATGTCAGCAGCATCAGCGCCGCTGCAAATATAAACAGGGGAAATGCAATCGCCGCCTCGATTGTCATCGAAGCCTCAACTCCGGGACATATTTCGCCGTGCACCGCTGCCTTTCGGAGCCGCGCTTGGAGAGCTGCTTTTCTTGTAAGTATTTTGTTCTTAAAGTAGGATGCACGGCAAAACATATCCCGGAACCTCAGTATTCCTTCTGGGTAACGACAGTCATCGTATAGGAG
>CAVJQN010000156.1:0-11990 GCA_963651635.1 Agathobacter sp. | reverse complement strand
CTGCTTGAGCTTAGTGCGTGCCATGCAAATGTTCCTAACGAAATCAAGTGAATACGTGGATTGAGTTTAGAACATTTGCCGTAATCGCAGGCTGCTATCGCATGGCAGCACGTAAACCGCTCTCACTGCGCCTGCAGCTTGTGACAGCGGAACTCGCTGCTCAATATTCCTTCTGGGTAACGACAGTCATCGTATAGGAGGATGGTATCGCGGACGGATGATTTACTCCCAGATTCGTAAACAAGCGCGGACATTCACACAGGAATGTGACCTCCATCCCGTATACGGCGTCCCTGATGCGATATTCACTGTCTGCGGCACAGATATTATTCTGTATCACATCCATCATCCGGTAGTTCCTGTCCTCCATATCCTCCATCAGTATCAGAAATTTCAGATAGTCCTCGTAGCTCTGACCGTTTGCGTCACCCTTCGTGTCCGATACCAGCTTTCCGCTTGATCCTGTATCCAGTACCTGAGTCAGGCTGGTCTTCCACTGCGCGTCATTCTTCACCAGCGCCACTTTTTCTCCCTTGAGCAATGCTCTCAGGTCGGTCACGCTCTCAGCTCCCGCCCAGACGCCCATTATCAGGCATTTCATCAGCGGCTTGAGCGCCGGAAGTCCCGTAGCACCTACGATCGTCGCTGCCAGAGCGTCCGCCTGACCCTGCAGGCTGCTGCTTTTGAGTATCGTCAGATAGTTCATGCCCTCGCGGATCATAAATATCCGTGAAAGGCTCTCCGACAGGTTGTCCTTGTCACTGCGCCTGCCATTGGCTATATATTCCAGCTCATACTGCAGGCTGCGATTCTGATCATCCGTAAAATCGGCGAAAAACTGCGCCGTATACTCACAGATCAGGATCCTGTCGAGCAGACTTCTGTTCACTCCCGCCGCGACCTCATCCCGGCTCTCTCTCGCCTGCGTACCGGGCAGCTCAGAGGATACCAGTGTATGCGCGGATACGGTACGTCCCTCCGGTATCACCAGCTGCAAAAGGTCGCCCGACAGGATATCCTTCGCACTCTCCAGAAATCCCTCTTTCTCCTCGTCTCCCAGACCGCTGGCGCAATCCGGTCTTACGATGCGATATGAGTCAAAGTATTCGGCAACTCTGCGCCAGATAGGCCCTTCATCGACCGGCTCGGTCTCCGTATAGGTATTGCCGTATTCGTCCTCATATTCATATGTTTCACCGCCCTCGGCTATCTCCGCCTCGGCTTCGTCGATTTTTTCCTCGGTCTCTGCCAGCACCTTCAGGTTATCCGCGGCGATCTGTGTCTGATTCTCGATCTCCTTGCGCCTTGCACCGTCCGCATCCGTATATGTACGATATTCACGGACAGAATCCTGCAATATCGCCGCGCTCTCGCCGCCTAGCTCGTCCACCTGAGGCTGGTATCTCGCCGATATCTCATCGAGCTTCTCCCCCAGACGATCTGCCTTCTGTATATAATTTCTCACGAGATTCGGCATCCGCCCGCACAGAGTCTTCAGTTCGCCCGCATATGCATGATATGACGACGTATCTCCGTCTATGAGTGCCGCATATGCTTTCTTCTTCAGCATTTCCTGCCGGTCTATGCTCCTCGTGATCTCTATCAGCACCTTTTCGAGTGCCACTGCCTCCCTCGTCTGCCCGGCATACTCATTCGTGACAGCCTTGACGCAGGCAGCGTCCTTCAGATCGTCCCAGAGCCGCTGCACCTCCGTGTCCGAGGCAAACAGCTCCTGCACTATGCCATATTTCATATAGTCAAGGATCTCCTGCTCCAGCCATATGCCTCCGTCGTCCGTGATATAGACCGTCTCTCCGATATCTATCTCCGGCTCGCTCATATGAAACCAGTTGGACGCAGTTGCATACGGCTTGGCGTAGGACTCCAGCTTCATCATCGCGTCAATGCTGTCCGCATGGAGCAGGAGCAGGCGGTAATTGTTCCACAGCTCTATGTCATACTCGCTGAAAAGCGAATCAATCGACGCATCCGCCATGACCTGCATATAGTATTTGGATCCTGCCGTCCTTGCTATCTCAGCCAGACTGTATATGAGTGCGGCAATACTCAGAAATGAAAGGCTCAGATATATCGTCACCGATGCCGCGGCTCTCCTGCCGTCAGTACGGCTTGTAGACCTCCGAGGTCTGCGAATCAATTTCATCAAAGATAACATCCAGCAGCTCTCCTATCTTGTCCTTGAATACCAGTATCAGCGCTATCAGCACCACGAGTATAAGCACCAGCTCTATCGTACCGATGCCGCTCTCGTCCTCCCAGAAATCCGCATATGCTGCATTGTCCATCATAATCTCTCCCTTTCCGCAGATATCATCTGCAATGTTTGTACGCCACTTCGTGCCTCGACAAGCGAAGCCACTGCCTCACGGTTCGCTGTTTCCGTTTGTGCGGAGTACTTAACGAACACAAGTCTATGACGCTGTGTGAGTTTAGTACGTGCCATACAAATGTACTTAACGAAATCAAGCCAATGGCGCAGATTGAGTTTAGAACATTTGTCGTAATCACGGACAGCTATCGCATGGGCAGTGCTAACGCTTCTCTTCGGCACTTCGTGCCTCGACAAGCGAAGCCACTGCCTCACATACTCATCAGTGCGGGCACCATGACCATGATCATGACCAGCACCAGCATCATCAGCAGGGGCAGCAGCAGCTTGGTGGATGCCTCCTCTCCCTGCCTGCGTGCCAGATTCTTGCGGCTCTCCCATGCGTCCCGCATCTCCGTCTCCAGCAGCAGCCCGAGATCTGCCAGCCCCGATCGCCGGTTCTGTTCCAGCAGACCTGCGATCCGCATAAAAGGCTTACCTGAGTTGCTTCTGCCGAAGGCATTGTAGGCGGCGCTCTCGCTCACTCCCGAGCTCAGCTTATTGGACAGGATACATATCTCCTCGTATGCATACCGTATCGGACTGCCCCTGCTCCTGTAGTCCTGCGCTATCGCCTCTATCGCCGATCTGACAGAAAGCCCTGCCCCCGTAAATACCATCAGCTTGGAGATGATCTCGGGATAGTCCAGCTGCATCTGCATCTCCTTTTGCTTCTGAGCCTTTCTGGCATTTTCCCTGTCACGCAGGATAAAAAGAACTCCCGCCGTCACTCCCAGTATCCATATATAGTTGTAGTCTCCCGCCTTCGTCCGAAATGAGATGGCTTTGCCCAGATACTCCGACGGCAGGCTCAGCTGCGGCTGCGTGATGCTTTTTTGATCCTCGGCGGCGAGCTGCTGCATCAGCCCGTCTATCAGCACCTGTTCATCGCTGTACTGCTTCGGATATATCTTCACCGGTATCGTATACATGCTCCGGCGGCTCCCGTCACTCAGCTCTACCAGCAGTGAGACCTCTGCCGGTGCGTCCAACGCGTCATTTAGCACTCTTCCGTCCGATTTCAGCAGATCCCTGTTCGCAGATGTCCATGAGGCGCTGATTCCGGGTGTGCTCATGCTCTCCGGCAGTATCAGATCATGCGTTACATGCTCCAGCGAGGCATTGCCGTTCAGCATCATGCCGGGCAGCTCCTCCATGCATCGCTCAAAGACAGCCTCCAGCTCCTGAGCCGTATATCTCTGCGCCGAAACTGATATATCCACGGGCATTGCGTCATCGGTCAGACCCGTGATATACAGCTGCACATCAGAACCGCTCCTGCCGTAGGATCTACGTCCTATCTGCGTCACGATCTCGCTTCCTGACGGATCAGTCAGCACTGCCGCCGCGTATATGATAAATCCGCCCAATATGCATATGATGGTCAGCCTGTATCTGTATATCGTCTGACGCCATCCCGGCCGCCTGTGATGTTCTTGCTGTTTTAGTTGTTGCTCTCGCTTCTCTTGCTTTCTGGTATGTCCTCGCAAGCCTGCATCAACCCCGCTTTTCTTCTCCCTGCTGTCAACTGCCATAAGCTGTCATATTTCCCTGTCCGCCCCGCCTTGTTCTGCGGTGCTCTGCCCGCTTCCGTACTGTTTTCTTCTCCGGCTTTATGCCTGCCTTAGCGTCCCGGTCATACCGCGATATTCAGGATCTTCCCCGCCACCCATACCGCACATGCATATATGCACAGACAAGCCGTCATGATAAGCCTTCCGTTGAGCGACTCATACATCGGAGCAAAGAACCCCGGACTGGTCTTGTCTATATAAAGGACTATCAGCACAGGTATCAGCTCCATGATCTTCTGCTCGAACTGCTTTCCTGTAGTCATGGTCGTGATCTCCTCCTTGATACTGATCTTGTCTCCGATGACGTCCGCTGTCCGGGCTATGATGCTTTTGAGATCCCCGCCGCTCCTTTTCGCTATCCTGATGACCCGTGAGAAGTTTTCTATATCATTATTCCCCGAGCGCTGTGCGAAGCTCTCCCAAGCCTTCTCCAGCGGGATATTCATGCTCACCTGAAGATTCATCATGTCAAATTCCTTCACTATCAGCGCATCCTCTCCGTATACCAGACGCAGCTCCGCCTCTGCCTCACGCATAGCATTCTCCGGTGAAAAGCCTGCCGATATCGCTCCTGACAGCGCCAGTATGCCGTCGCGAAATTGCAGCTCCAGCTGTCTGTATCTGCGCGCGGCCAGTCTTCCCCGCATCAGCAGCGGCCATATGATCGCCAGAGGAGAGAGCAGCAGCCATGCTGTCATGCTCCTGTAGCATACATATGCGGCGGCAGCAGCTATTGTCAGCCCCTGACCTCCGTATATCAGCCATTCTCTCAGGCTGAGCCTATAGATTCTGTAGTCCGTCGCCTGCTGCGATGAGCTTTCTTGTGTCTGTGAGACGTCCGACCTTGACGAGCTGTCCTCTGACCTCCTCTTTCTCATCCGTACGATGTCCGCGAGCCGGTCTGCTTTTCTGCGCAGCATATCCGTCATGTCCCGAAACCGGCTTAATATCCGGCTTACCGCAGTCGGCTTCTTCACCCGACGTGGATCCTGCCTTATTTGACTTGTCGTCCCTGTCTGCCTTGGCTGGCTGGAATGGCTTACCTCCCCGGTCTTCCTCCCTGCATCCATATCCGCCGCACTCCTGTCCTCTACCGGCAGTATCTCCCTCTGCGATGTCTGCGCCGGATATGTACCGCTCCTCGCGGAATTCAAAGATAGGCATAAGTCCGATCGTACCTTCCTCATATCTCCCCACCTCTACGATAGACAGCACCCGCCTGCTGTGATCTCTCAGTCTCCCCAGATGTACCATGATGTCGATCGCGCCTGCTATCTGCCCCCTTATCGCCGAAACGGGCAGCTCCGCGCCGGAGAGCACCATCGTCTCTATACGCGAGAGCATATCCCCGGGACTGTTGCCGTGACCCGTGCTCAGCGAGCCGTCATGCCCGGTATTCATCGCCTGAAGCATATCGAGAGCCTCCGCACCTCTGACCTCGCCTACTACGATCCTGTCGGGATTCATACGCAGCGATGCCCTGATCAGATCCCCCATGGTCACTGCGCCCTCCCCCTGTGCATTGGGCATACGCGTCTCCATCCGCACGAGATTTTTTATATGCGTCAGCTGCAGCTCCGCCGAGTCCTCTATCGTGATCACCCGTTCCTCCTCCGGTATGAAGGAGCTGAGCGCGTTGAGAAATGTAGTCTTACCGGAGTTGGTGCCCCCGCAGATGAATATGTTATATCCCGCGCATACCAGCCTTTTGAGAAATGCCGCCGCCTCGCGGCTGATCGCATTCCACCCGATGAGCTTCTCCATGGTGATCGGCTCCGGGAACTTCCTGATGGTGATCACCGGCCCGTTCAGAGCTATCGGCGGCAGTACTATATTGACTCTGGAGCCGTCCTCCAGTCTGGCATCGCATATCGGCGAGGATACATTGACAGTACGGTTGACCTTGGAGACTATCTGCTGGATCATATCCTCCAGCTGCTCGGACGTGGCAAATGTCTTCGCCCATCTGACCGTCCTGCCGCCCTGCTCGATGAATATGTCATCGCAGCCGTTTATCATGATCTCGGTGACGTCCTTCCTGTCCACCAGCTCCTGAAGCACATCCAGCCTGCGAAACGAGTCAAACAACGCATTTCTCAGCGACAGCTTGCGGCTAATTGGCAGATAATGCCGCATCTCGGCTCTGTCTATCGCCGCGTCGATCATCTCCAGCAGCTCCTCGTCATTGATATCGCGCATGCTGCTCAGCGCCTGCGTCAGCTCCTCCCGCAGAGCCTCTAGCAGCTGCTTGTCACTGCCCGACCTGCCTGGCGTGACTGCTCCGGTGCTTCCGCCCGCCCCGGCTGCGTATGCCCTATCTGCGTCCGCAGCCGAATCCGACGTCCTTGTTCTGCTTGCGCTTATCGTCCCGCAGGCATCTGATGCCCCTGAGGCTTCTATCTGCCGCCCCCTTCTGATCATTTCATCCATACATATCACCTGCCCCGACCTCGCACTCCTCCCAGAGAGCCGCTGCCGCCTCTGACAGCGCTCCCGACAGGTAATTCTCCGGCTCACATGCTTCTCTGACAGACCGCCTCTCCAGAGGCAGCTCCACCCGCATGATCCTGTCCGTGAGCTCCCCGTGCCCGGCATCCTTCAGCGAGTCCATACATTCCTCCACCTTGCACATCGCTGACGCGTCCGATATGACGGGCATGATCAGATGGTCGCATATCTCCAGCAGCTCCCCCGCCGTCCTCGAGAAGTCTCCCATATCGAGGACGATATGCTCATATCCGCAGTCTGCCGAGATCTGCAGCACCAGCTCGCATAGCCCCTCGCCGCTCATCTGCCGCAGATCCTCGGAATATCGCACAGGCGGTATATAGTCCAGCCGCCCGAATTCATAGACCGCATAGACCAGCCTTGCCCAGCTGTACCTGCCCTGCCGGAAGCTGTACAGAATATCCGTCAGATCCGCCTGCGCTTCGCCCGCCATATATCTGAATATCCCGCAAAAGTCCTCCAGCGTGATCAGAAGCGTCTTTGAATATCCCGCCAGATGCAGACCCAGCGCCAACGCCAGGCTTGTCTTGCCGCTCCTTCCCACAGGAGAGAATATCCCCGTGATCGTGCTGTTCTTACTCATGACGCGGGCGAGCTTCTCCATGTCATCATCGGAATAAAATCTCATGATATCCCGCAATATCTCGTCGGCACGCTTGTATTTGAATATGAATCTGCTGCCGTCGTCTCCGGTCGCCAGCGAGTCCTCGGAAAGCCGCAGCACCATATCCGGCAGCTCCCGCGCCTTCAGCGCTCCGGCGATATCCTCCGATACCAGAAGTATCCTGATATCGTAGTCATCCCTGTGTGCCCTGTAGTTGTCCGCGGACGAGAAGGCAACAGCCTTCAGCCCCATCCTCCCGCGCTCATTGATATGCTGAGCCAGACGCACTGAATATTGACGGTCATTGTCTATGATCGCTATGATACGGCGCATATACACCTCCAGCACACAAAGCCCAGCAGCGCATACGGCGCCATGGGAAATGTGTCTTTGACAGTTTTCTTTTTCATCAGGATCAAGGTCATGCGTATAAAGATACACAGAATAGATCCGAGCAGCAGAATGGTCAGGAACTCCCTGATTCCGGTCAGTCCCGTGACCACCGAGAACATCTTCAGATCACCGCCTCCGATGAGCCTCAGATGAGAGATAATATAAGAAATACACATCGCCAGACCGAATCTCACGATGAAATCCGTACCCGCGGCTAACGCTCCGATGCACGCGGCACAGATGATCAGCCTGTTGGGTATCCTGCGATATCTCATGTCAAATGCCGCGCATACCAAAAGAAACGCAGCACATATATCAATCCGTGAACAGTTCAAGCTAGATCGCCTCGACAGAAGAAGCGAGCAGATAAATGAATAGAAAAGCGAATAGATAAAACAGATCTAAAGAATGTGATGCAATGTTACAACAGGCGGCTCGACTGCGTCAATTTCATTTTCGCAAAAAATCGAATTTCATATAAACCGCCGAATTTTCGATTGGAATTTTGTATGATGCCAAGCTTTTCGACTGCTCCGCTGCCATAGTTAAATGGGCAGCAGAGCAATCGCAGCATTATTGTTTACAACATCCGGTCCTGTCAGAACCAGCTCATATATACTCACTCTACCCCCGCCAGCCTGAGCACCTCCGGCACCTTTGCCTCCCAGCCCAGCGCCATGATATGCACGCCCTGACAGTACGGACGGCACTGCCTGATGATGCGCGCCGCTATCTCCACGCCCGTGATGCCCGCCTTGGTCTTCTCCTTGTCTGCCTTCAGCTCCTCGATCATCTCGTCCGGGGCGTGAACTCCGGCTACATTGGCATTCATATATCTGAGCATGCCCACGCTCTTGGGAATGATGATGCCCACCTGCACCGGCTTGCCGAACTGCTTTGCCTTCTCCATAAATGCTATGAACTTCTCCGGCTCAAACACCGCCTGGGTCTGGAAGTACTCCGCACCCGCCATGACCTTGCGCTCCATCTTCATCAGCTGCGCGTCCACGCTGTCGCTGCAAGGAGATACGACCGCGCCCTTGGCGAATTTCGGCGGCTCTCCCACGAGCTCATTGCCGCCCAGATCCACGCCCTCCTCGAGCTTCTTGACCGCATACAACAGCGATACCGAGTCCAGATCAAATACCGGCTTCGCCTGCGGATGGTCTCCGAGCTTGGGATGATCGCCCGTGAGGCACAGTATGTTGTCTATTCCGAAATATGCCGCGCCCAAAAGATCCGACTCCAGCGCCATACGGTTCCTGTCGCGGCAGGTGAGCTGATAGATGGGATCAAGTCCCGCGTCCTTCAGCGCCTTGCATGCCGCCAGCGTACACATACGCATGACGGAGGACTGATTGTCCGTGACATTGACAGCCGCTATATGACTGAGGTACTTCACCGCCTCCTGCGTCATATCATCTATATGATAGCCCTTCTGCGGACCTACCTCTGCGGTGACGACAAACTCTCCCTTTGCAAATCTCTCTGTGATCTTCATATGCTTATGCTCCTATCCCATCGATATGGGTCTGATTATTCCTCCGGCTTCTCATCGCCGACCGCGTAGTTTCTTATCTGCACCGGACATCTCAGCACGTCCGTCCTGCCCAGCTGCTTAAGCCTGCGATAGATGCGTTCCCATCCGCATTCCATATCGGGATCCACCTCGCAGCGTCCGTCCTTCGTGCCTCCGCACGGACCGTTGACCAGACTTTTGGAGCATGCTGTGATGGGGCAAATGCCGCCTGTGATATTGAGATAGCACTCTCCGCACCTGTCGCAGTTGTACTCCAGCGGCGTCACGCCCTGAAATCCCGGCAGCGCATATGTATCACATCCCGCGCATACTCTCTTCTTTGGCAGATACTCCGCGATCGTCTGCACTCCGATGCCGCAGGAACATACGAGCACCGTATCCGCCTCGTCTATCTGCCTGCGGTGCGCCTCAAGTCTCAGGCGCATATTTTCGGGATTGCATATATAGTCCGTAGTGAAAATGCCCGTCACGCTGCCGTCTGCGGTCATCTCCCGCTGCAGCTCGCGCGCCTCCTTCTCGGGAAAGCTCACCTCCTTGCAGCCGTGGCAGTTGATGATAAAGACCTTGCCGCTGACCGCCGCCTTGATGGCTTCCCTGTCCTTGAGTTTGGTTATCAGCATTTACTTCATCCCCCTTACTGCCGCCTTGCCGGCCTTGATTCTGTCGCTTATCCGGATCTTGGAGGAGCAGATATATCCGCAGCTCCGACACTCGATGCAGTCCATGATGTTCATCTCCTTGAGTCCCGCCCAGTTCTCTTCGTCCGCATATTTCACGAAGTACAGGGGCTTTAGCTCCATCGGACAGACATCCACACAGCGTCCGCACTTGATGCAGGATACCTCCTGCGATATCTCCTGATCTACGGCAACTATGCCGTTGGAGGTCTTGATGATCGGCACGCTCATATCAGTTATGGGAGTACCCATCATCGGACCGCCCATCTTCAGACACACATCTTCATCTCCCGTGATGCCGCCGCAGTAGTCAACCAGCGCCTTCACGCTCGTTCCTATCTTCACGATATAGTTGCCGGGCTTTGCCATGCGCTCGCCCGTGACGCTCACGACCCTCTCTGTCAGCGGCATTCCTCTGACTATGGCATCGGCTATCGCCTTTGCCGAGCTTACATTGCTGACGATAGCTCCAACATCCGCCGGGAGACCGCCGCTCGGCACCTGACGACCGAGAGCCAGCTTTATGAGCATCTTCTCTGCTCCCTGCGGATACTTGGTTCTGGCAGGCAGCACCTCTATATCGTCAATGTCCGCCGTCTTTTTCTGCATCAGCTCTATCGCATCCGGCTTGTTGTCCTCTATGACGATGATGCCTTTAGGCGCCGAGACTGCCTTCATCATGGCTCTAAGTCCGGTGATCACATCGTCCGCATATTCCAGCAGCACGCGATGATCCGCGGTGATCAGCGGCTCGCACTCGCAGCCGTTGAGCAGCACGGCATCGATGGGCTTGCCGGGCTTGAGCTTCACATAGGCAGGGAAGCCCGCACCGCCCATTCCTACGATGCCTGCCTCCTTGACGATATCTATGATCTCATCGGGAGTCAGCTCATCAAGAGGCTTGCCGGGTCTGATGCTCTCATCAGGCGTATCCTTCTTATCATTGCTGATAACTACGCTCGTCACCATACCTCTGGACGGATGGAGCCTTTCCTCTACGGCTATGACAGTTCCGCTCACGCTGGAGTGGACGGGTGCGCTGATAAATCCCGCCTGCTCTCCTATCTTCTGTCCCAGCCTTACAGCATCTCCGACCTGCACCAGCGGCTGTGCCGGAGCGCCTGTATGCATTGACAGCGGTATCACTACCTCGTCCGGCTCCGGGAAATGCACCAGTCCGATATGCTCGCTCAGCTCCTTGCGTTCCGACGGATGTACTCCTCCGTAGTAGCCCGCAAAGCGGCTCTCGCGCACGCTGTCCACATATTCCTTGATTATCTTGAAGTTCACCCTGGAGTAGTCTCTTAGCTGCACAGGCTGAGTTTCAAACTCCTCCAGCCTGCCCTGAGCCTTCAGGCGCTGATATATCTTCTCCCACGCGCAGTCCTTCTCGGGATCGACCTCGCATCTGCCGTCCTTAGCGCCGCCGCACTGCCCGTTGACCAGGCTCTTGGCACAGTCCACTATCGGGCATATGCCGCCTGTGATATTGAGATAGCACTGGGCACATGCATCGCACGCCTTCTTTGTCAGCGCCATGGGATGATGCCCGCGGCGGTGTATCGAATCGGCTGCCGCGATGACGGGAAGCTCCGTCATATCCGCTATGGTCTGTACGCCCAGTCCGCATGAAACGACGGCTACATACTCCGTCCCCTCTGGGATAAGCTCACGCAGAGCCTTTTGGGTCTGTATCCTGTTGCACAGAAAGTCCAGCTTCGCTATCCCCGTGACTGTCCTGCCCTGCTCCCCGGCAAATGCTGCAAGCTCATCACCGTCCGGCTCATCCACCGAGGCAAATTCCTTGAAGCACTTGTTGCAGGCCATCACGAAGATCTTGTCCTTGCCCTCCAGCAAAGCGGACAGCTCCTGAGGCTTTTTCAGCCTGTACTTGGTATAGTCCTCCATCTCCTCACCTTTCCTGATATTTCCTTCTGTCTATTACATCAGCTGATACCGGATCGCTGCGCACGTTGCGATTCTGCAATTCCCGGTATCATTGTATACACTTGATAAATATATCACAATTTACTAACAGTATAAAGCAAAACCGAACCCCGGAATGTCATATTTAACAATTCCGGGATCCGGTCTGTCTTTTGTTGTATCGAAAGTTACTATTAGCCGCCATGTATCATCGGCATAGCTCTGCTTTATATCAAAATGCACGCCTCGCTTTGTATGTCGGCCACAGACGTTACCGGGGCAGTTAGCTCGGCGACGGCTACCCTGCGTCACACGAGAAATCCTGCTTAGTGCTGCTGCATTCCTGCCCTGACACGGTTCACTGGCACCCATTGCGCAG
>CAVJQN010000155.1:0-5534 GCA_963651635.1 Agathobacter sp. | reverse complement strand
CGGGCTGGTATCTCAGACGGATATAGACAGGGCGGCGCAGGCGATACTGGAAAAGACCGCCACCATGGCATGCAAGGCTGCTATCAAGGCAAATCATACGGTTGATGCGGCTGAGGCGGACGCGCTGCTGAAGGCGCTGTTTCGCTGTGACAATCCCTTTAACTGTCCCCATGGAAGACCAACGATGATAGAATTTACCGAGGCGGACATGGAGAAGCGCTTCCGGCGTGTGCTGTGAGCCGGCAGGAGGGTGAGTTATTATGCGACAACCTTATCCCATAGTTTCTCGTTTACATATTCCTGCATCAGCAGACGTGTCCTGCCATCCCGTAGGCATTGTGACAATTACACCGCACTGCTATCCCGTAGGCACTGTGACAATTACACCGCACTGCCATCATTCTGTGGCAAAGTCAGATACTTATGAATATATGACCATACTGAGCGATGACAACAAAATACGTCTACTGGTGATATCCGGTCCTACAGCATCGGGTAAATCCTCGCTTGGCATCAGGCTGGCGCACATACTGGACGGGGAGATCATTAGCGCCGATTCCATGCAGGTATACAGGGGCATGGATATAGGAACGGCTAAGGTAAGACCGGAGGAGACGGAGGGCATACCGCATCACATGATCGATATAGCCGATCCGCGTGACAGCTTCAATATCGCTCAATATACGGCCGGTGCGAAAGCATGCATAGAAGATATAGCATCAAGAGGAAAGCTCCCGATAGTGGTCGGCGGTACGGGATTTTATATACATGCGCTCGTGTATGATACCGTATTTTCCGAGGAGGAGGATGAAGACAGGCGCGTCCGCGCGGAGCTGGAGGCACTGTCCGAGGAGAAGGGCGATGCTTATATGTGGGAGCTGCTCAGGCAGGAGGATCCTATATCCGCTGAGAATATACATCCGCATAACAAAAAGCGGGTGATACGCGCGCTTGAGTATCTTCGGCTGACGGGGCAGCGGCTGAGCGAGCACAATATTGAGCAGAAAGCCAGATCCTCCCCGTATGATTTTCTGTATCTTGCCATAAATAAGGATCGCGAGAAGCTCTATGCAGATATCGACAGGCGAGTTGATATCATGATGGCGCAGGGGCTGGAGAGTGAAGTGCGCAGGCTGTACGATGAGGGCTGCCGCGCGGACATGGTCAGTATGCAGGCGATCGGATATAAGGAGCTGATGGCATATATCGAGGGGAAATGCACGAGGCAGGAGGCAATCGAGACCATCAAGCTGGAATCAAGAAGATATGCCAAGCGCCAGATGACATGGCTGCGCCATGAGAGGGATGTATGCTGGCTGGACGGAGCGGATATCGAGGAAGCGGAGGCAGTTATCCGAAAACAATGGAAAACATAAGCATAACTTGCCGTTCACACCTAACCACCAAGCACCAACCACTAACCACCAAGCACTTGTCACATACCGACTGTAATACAGTATCACCAACATAAAAATAGAAACGGAAATACAAAGCGATGACAATTAAAGATACAACAAATACAACCGCAACAAATACAACCGCAACAGGTACAACCAAAACAGGTACAACCACAGCAGGTACAACTGTATCAGATACAGCCATGACGCAGATGTACCAAAGCATGGGACTCGATCCCCGTATCATCGAGCTGGGTGAGCAGGCTGAGGCGGCGCTGGCTCCGCAGTTTCGGCATATTGAGAAAATCGGTGAATACAACCAGCTCAAGGTGCTGGCGGCATTTCAGAAAAATCATGTGAGCGAGGCGTGCTTTGTCAGGACGACGGGATACGGATATGACGACATGGGCAGGGATGTGCTGGAAGCGGTATATGCGGATATATTCCGCGGAGAGGATGCGCTGGTGCGCTCACAGCTGATAAGCGGAACTCATGCGCTGACCGTGGCTCTCTTCGGCAATCTGCGTCCCGGAGACGAGATGCTCGCCATATCGGGCAAGCCATATGATACGCTGGACAAGGTCATAGGACTGATCCCCGAGTCGGGATCGCTCATGGACTGCGGCATCATATACCGTCAGGCGGATCTGAGGCCGGACTTCACCTTCGATACGGATGCCATAGCAGCGGCGATAAATGACAAAACCAAGCTCGTCCATATACAGCGCTCCAAGGGATATGTGAACAGACCGACCTTTTCCGTGGAGCAGATAGGTGAGATTATAGCCTTTGTAAAATCACTCAAGCCAGATGTCATCTGCATGGTGGACAACTGCTACGGCGAGTTCACCGAGGAGAGGGAGCCGCTGGAGGTTGGTGCGGATCTGATAGTCGGATCGCTCATCAAAAATCCGGGAGGCGGTCTGGCTCCCATAGGCGGATATATAGTCGGAAAGCGCGCCTGTGTAGAGGCGGCGGCAAACCGTCTGACAGCTCCCGGACTGGGCAAGGAGGTCGGCGCCAATCTCGGCGTCAACAAGGATCTCTATCAGGGCATATTCATGTCCCCGACCGTCGTGGAAAGCGCTGTCAAATGCGCGGTCTACGCATCTTATATATTTGAAAGGTTGGGCTTTGAGGTCAGCCCGAGGTATGACGAGCCGAGGCATGATATCATACAGGCAATCACATTTCATGCGCCCGAGCCGATGATAAGCTTCTGCGAAGGCATACAGGCGGCGGCTCCGGTGGACAGCTTCGTGCGTCCCGAGCCGTCGGATATGGCAGGCTATGACTCAAAGGTCATCATGGCTGCGGGTGCATTTATATCCGGCTCCTCGATAGAGCTGAGCGCGGACGGACCGATGAGAGAGCCGTATACGGCATTTCTCCAGGGCGGTCTGACATGGCATCATGCCAAGATAGGCATACTCACAGCCGTGCAAAAAATGTCTGAAAGTGGTATAGTAAAGTTCTAGGTCTTTCAGCCGCGATGGAGAGCTGCGGAAGGGACCGGTTTGAATAAAAAAGAAAAATGCAGAAATATCCGTGAGATGTCTCCTGATATGAGACCCTATGAGCGATGTGCGGCGGGCGGTCCCGCTGTGCTGACCGATGAGGAGCTGGTCGCCGTGCTGCTGCGCACAGGCACACGCGGCAGCGATGTCATGGCGGTGGCAAGAAGCATCATCCGTGATACACCGTATGACGGGCTGGCGGCGCTGGTGCATATGACTCAGGAGGAGTTTCAGGCGGTCAACGGCATAGGAGAGGTCAAGGCGGTGCAGCTGACCTGTATAGGCGAACTGGTGCGGAGGCTGTGGCGCTATGAGCTCACCGGACGTGATATCAGGATGAGCGATCCGGCGTCCTGCGCCGATTACTATATGCAGGAGCTGAAATTTCTGGAGCATGAGGAGATGCATGCGGCATTTCTCGATCTGAAGGGAAGGCTCATCAGGGATGTCATGGTATCTGTGGGAACCATCAGCAGCTCACTGGTGAGCGTGAGGGAGCTTTTGATAGAGGCTCTTAGAAGGCGCGCGGTAGGTATGCTGGTCGTGCACAATCATCCCAGCGGTCAGTGCGATCCCAGCGAGGAGGATATAGCCACGACATGGGCTATCAGAGACGGCTGTCAGGCAGTAGGGATCACACTTCTGGATCATATCATCGTCGCGCAGAACTCCTATTACAGCTTCCGCGAGCATCAGATGCTGGACTGAGCGGCATGATGCTGCGACCATAGCCTGCCGCACGGGATGATATCACAAGCCTGTGCCGAAAAACGGGCTGAAGGTAAAAAACATAAGCGAATGAAGAATAAAAGCAATACTGTCATATTCATAGTTCTTTCGGTCGCCTGCCTGATACTGATCACGGCAAGCACGATCAGGGACGGGTGGCTATCGCCTCTGCGCAAGGGCGTAGGAGTCATCCTCGAGCCGCTGCAGGCGGGCGTCAACTCGTTCGGGCGCGGCATATATGAGAGCGTACGGGAAAAGCAGACGCTGGAAGATCTCAGAGCAGAAAATACCGAGCTGAGAAAGACGATAGATCAGCTGATGACCGAAAATACACGCCTTGAGGAGCAGGGCTACGAGCTCCAGCGCCTCAGGGAGCTGTATGAGCTGGATCAGCAGTACGAGAAATACGACTCGATAGCAGCACGTATCATCGCCCGTGACTCATCGGGATGGTTCAATATCTTCCGGATAGACAAGGGTTCTGATGACGGCATACAGGTGGATATGAATGTGATAGCCGGAGGCGGGCTGGTCGGCATCGTGACGGATGTGGGCACGAACTATGCGACGGTTCGCAGCATCATAGACGATTCCAGCCGTGTGTCCGCCATGTCCATGAGGACGAGCGACACCGCCATCGTGGCGGGCAATCTCCAGTCCTACGACGAGGGCAAGCTCCTGATCAATGAGATCATGTACGATGCCGAGATAAAGGACGGAGACAAGATTATCACGTCCAATATCAGCTCCAAGTATCTGCCCGGCATCATGATAGGCTATGCCACAGGGATCACGGCGGACAGCAACAACCTGACCAAAAGCGGATATATCATCCCGGTGGCTCAGTTCACATCTCTTCAGGAGGTGCTGGTCATCACCACATTAAAGCAATGAGAAGGACGATCACGAACATTCTGATATTTCTGGCTGCATTTGTCCTGCAGTACAGCCTGCTGCCGGAGTTCCCGTATCTGCAGACCGCGCCCAATCTCTCCGTGATACTGTGTCTGGCGATGGCTCTCGGACACGGGGATACGGAGGGTATGCTCTACGGACTGTGGGCGGGGCTGCTGGCGGATCTGTTCTACGGCAAGACATTCGGATTTTTCATGCTTGTATATGTCATGCTGGGCTTCGGCGGCGGCTTTTTTTCAAGATACTATACACAGGAGAGCTTTGCCATGCCCATAGTGCTGTGCTTTATCGGCGAGCTTTTCTTCAATTTCATGCTGTACTTTTTCTACTTTTACGTCAGGGGACGTACACAGATATGGTTTTATCTGCGATCGATCATCATCCCCGAGATCATCATGACACTGCTCTTTGAGCTGCTGCTGCACAAGCCCTTCCTGAGCCTCAACAGCTACCTGCAGCGTCTGGATCTGAAAAAGAGGTAAAAAATTGCTGAATGATTTGCTGGATCTACTCAAGGAAATAAGAGAAAAGGCGGGACAGTCAAGGCTCGTCATACTCGGCGTGGGATATGCTCTGCTCGCCTGCGTGCTCATCTCCAAGCTGTATTCACTTCAGATCATACACGGGCAGGAGTATCTGGAAAACTATATCCAGATGACCGAAAAGACGGTCAATACCAATGCCTCCAGAGGGCGCATATATGATAAGAACGGCTATCTGCTGGCATATAACACGCTCTCATACGATATCGTGCTTCAGGACAACGGGCAGTATCAGACATCCAATCTGAAAAACCGCATGCTGCTGCGGCTGGTTCGCATACTTGAAAAGTACGATGAAGAGGTCGAGGGCGAGCTGCGGATAACGATAAATGAGGACGGAGAGTTTGCCTACTCGACGACCTCAGAGAGCTCCCGCCGTGCATTTCTCAGGGATATCTACGGTCTGCGCTCTACGGAGCTGCTGGACACGCAGG
>CAVJQN010000154.1:0-3959 GCA_963651635.1 Agathobacter sp. | reverse complement strand
TCGGGAACCAGAACAGCGGATGATAGTGAAATGCCGCCCTGATATCTCCGAGTGCCAGCGACAGCAGCGCCCGGCTGATCCCGCATCCCGGACAGGAAATCCCGGTCAGGAACTTGATCGGACAGCCGATACCGGTGACAAAGCAGATCGCACACATCAGGGCAAGTATGGCAAGTATCCCCGCCATCTCCTTTATATCTGCCTTGACAAGTGTTCCGACATCGCCTGAGACTGGCTCACGTAGCTTTAATTCACCTGTACCGACAGTGTCCCGTCTCATGAAGATCTGCGGCATGCTCCGGCTATCTCGACGGCATCACGACAGTTTGCAGTGATCTGAGCAAAGTTACCCGCCGCAATATCAGCCTTGGTGCACAGCCAGCTCCCTCCGACCGCCCAGACAAACGGAGCTGATATGTACTCGGAGAGATTGGACTTGCTCACACCGCCCGTCGGTACGAATTTGATATCGGTGAACGGGCCTGTCAGTGCCTTCATGGCGGCTACACCACCCATGATCCCAGCCGGGAAGAACTTGATGATCTTAAATCCGAGCTTTGTAGCAGCGATTATCTCCGTCGATGTGACCGCACCGGGAGTCATCGCTATATGATGCTCTGCACACCAGCCTGCGACCTCGGGGTCAAAGCCCGGAGATACGATAAACTGAGCTCCTGCATCCACTGCCGCCTTGCATTGCTCCAGCGTCAGCACCGTGCCCGCGCCGACCGTCATCTGCGGGCAGGCTCTGCTGATATTGGCGATAGCCTCTGCTGCCGCGGATGTGCGGAAGGTTATCTCTACGACGGAGATCCCCCCGGCATATATAGCCTCTGCAGCCGGTACAGCATCCTTGGCATCATCTATCACAACGACCGGAATGAGACCCGTCTCACCGAGCTTCTCGTATACCATAGCTTCAGATGCATTATTCATCATCATTTAACCTTTCTGGCTGAGACTGTCTGTATCCAGGCAATACTTGATGAACGCATACAGTCCGTTTACGCAGCTGTCCACGCCCAGCAGACCCGAGTTCAGGCACAGATCGTAGCTGTCTGCCTTGCCCCAGTCCTTGCTGGAATAGTAATTATAGTAGCTGGATCTCTCCTTGTCCTTCTTCTTCATCAGCGCCTTGGCATCATCTGCGTTGAGATTGTAGGTTCTCTGCAGACGGGCTATCCTGTGCTCCTCATCCCCGGTGATGAATATGCGGATCAGATTGTCTCTGCCCTCCAGCGCATAGTCTGCGCAGCGTCCTACTATGATGCAGGACTCCTCATCGGCGATCTTCTTGATCGTATTGAGCTGTGCGAGAAATACCTTGTGGCTGAGCGGGATATCCGTATATCCGCCGCCGAGACCCATGTCATAGGAGTCCATCACCAGCGAGTACAGAAAGCTCTTGTTGGGCTTTTCGTCATGAGTATCTATGATCTCCTCGGCGAGTCCGCTCTCCTTTGCCGCTCTCGTAATCAGCTCCTTATCATAGCACTTGATACCGAGTTTCTCTGCCAGCTTCATGCCTATCTCACGACCTCCCGAACCTGACTGACGCCCTATAGTGATTACATAATTGCTCATGACTTAACCTCCTGTTTCCGTAAGCTAAAATACACAAATATTATAAAATAAGTTTGTGCAAATCACAAACATTTTGCGAAGTTTGCGGGAGCGCAAAGCGCGCAGCAATCCGGTAACATTTCTATAAATTACAATATTGCCAGCAGCCTCTCAAAATATTCCGGTAGCGGTGCTGTAAATTCCATATACTCCCCGCTTGTCGGATGCACAAAGCCCAGCACCATCGCGTGCAGACATTGCCCATCCAGCTTGTACGGATCCTTCGCGCTGCCGTAGACCGTATCTCCCAGCAGCGGATGTCCTATGTGTGACATATGCACGCGTATCTGATGCGTCCGTCCTGTCTCCAGCCGACATTCCACATATGTATGCTTCTTAAAGCGCTCCAGCACGTGATAATGAGTCACCGCCTCGCGCCCGCCCGTGCTCACCACTGCCATGCGCTTGCGGTCTGTTCTATGCCGCGCGATATTGCCGGTGATCGTGCCGTCATCGTCTTTCAGCACTCCGCAGACTATGGCGCGGTATCTGCGCGTGATGGTATGAGCCTTGAGCTGCTCGGATATCCTCATGTGTGCATGGTCGTTCTTGCAGGCTATGATCAGCCCCGTCGTATCCTTGTCTATACGATGCACTATCCCCGGCCTTGCCACTCCGTTGATTCCCGAGAGACTGTCGCCGCAGTGATACATGAGAGCATTGACCAATGTGCCTGTATAGTGACCTGCGGCGGGATGCACGACCATGCCCTTGGGCTTATTGACCACTATCACATCCTCGTCCTCATATACGATATCGAGCGGTATATCCTCCGGAAGTATGTCGGGCTCTATGCTTTGAGGGAGCGTGATCTCCACTTGATCCCCGGTATCGAGCCTGCCGCCTGCCTTTGCCGTACGTCCGTTCAGCAGCACGGCTCCATCATCTATGAGCTTTTGAATATATGATCTGGAAAGCTCATCGAGCTGCTCCGACAGCCATCTGTCCAGCCGCGCTCCGCCCTCCTGCACATCTAAAATCATATCATCACCTGTATGTTAGCAGTCGCCTGTCAGAACAGAAATCCCCATTCGTCTTCCCCGTAATAAAATAAAATCAGCAGCATCAGCACGCCCATGCCGCAGGTCACGAATATATCCGCGACATTGAATACCGGGAAATCTATCGGTATAAAATAGATGAAGTCCACCACATATCCCTGAGCCGTGCGGTCTATGAGATTGCCTATGGCACCGCTAAGGACGGCTATGAGACAGGCAATACACGGAATCATACGACCTGATACCGGCATCCTTATAAGGGCATATATGATAGCCGCAGCGATAACTGCTGTCAGAATCAGGAAAAATCCCTGTCGTCCCTGCATCATGCCGAATGCCGCGCCCCTGTTCTCGACATATGTCAGCTCCAGTATGCCTTTTATGACGGGTATGGGCTCGCCGCCGCGCAGCACATCGACCGCCCAGTTCTTAGTGAGCCGGTCAAGCAGTATCCCCGCAGCCGTAAGCAGTAAGTATATGAAGTAATATCCGTAGTTCTTTTTCATTTTACTCAAGACAAAGCACACGATACATGACCGTGTGCTCGTATATATCAAAAATCAGTCAATCATCTGTCATACCCTGAGATTGAGTCCCGCATCATCAAAGCTCCCGGACGCCATCAGATCCTGAAATTCACCTGACAGATCCACTACCTCCGGCGTCGCTATGAAGATGTAGTTCGATATCTTCTCCAGCTTGCCTCTGATGCTGTATGTCGCACCTGACGTATAATCTATGATACGCTGTGCGATCTCCATGTGGAGACCCTCCATATTCAGAATCACTGCCTTGCCGTCCAGCAGACAATCGCATATGACACGTGCATCATCAACACTCTGCGGTCTGATCAGCGATACCTCCATGGTTCTCCTGACGGGAGTTACATTGGATGCCTTGCTTCTGGAGCTGAATATGCTTGTCTTGGGCTGCTCATACTCCTCATCATAGTCAGGCGCTTTTCTTGAAAAAATCCCGCCCCTCGACGGCTTGGAATCGTAATCGTCCTCGTCATCATAGTACTCTTCATCCGGTTCTTCTGTAATACGCATCTTGGCCATGAAGTCGCTAAATAAGCCCATATCTGATCTCCTCGCATCCGGAATGTATCAAAACTACCGTTTATTATGCTTGTTTTTATATTTCATGTCAACCGCAATTACCGCCCGCATGCGTATATTATAAGCCTTCAAACGCCGCGGACACCCGCATCGTGCCGCCTATTCATAGATGAAGTCGCCCTCATTCACCCCGGTCGGATCCAGCAGTATATGATCGTATACATTCAGTCCGTAGCGCTGATTGCGGCGGATGATATAGTACTCATCATTGGAG
>CAVJQN010000153.1:0-5016 GCA_963651635.1 Agathobacter sp. | reverse complement strand
CTTGTAGAACATGCCGACATCAAGTCCCAGATGATTGGCGAAGTTTATAGCTCTGCCCGTGCCGCCGACATCGGGGCTGATGACTATCAGATGGTCTGAGTCAAGTACCAGATCGTCTTCATTTCTCAGGAGCGCCTTGATGAACTGATATGTGGGCTGTACGGTCTCGAAGCCCTTGAGCGGCACGGCATTGGCCACTCTGGGATCGTGCGCGTCGAAGGTGATGATATTCTCCACGCCCATGTTCATGAGTTCCTGCAATGCTACCGCGCAGTCGAGGGATTCTCTGGACTCGCGCTTGTGCTGACGGCTCTCATAGAGGAACGGCATGATGACACTTATCCTCTTGGCCTTGCCGCCGGCGGCCTCGATCACCCTCTTGAGATCCGCATAGTGATCGTCTGGAGACATATGATTGACCTGTCCGAAGAGCTTGTAGGTCATGCTGTAATTGCACACATCGACCAGTATATAAAGATCCGTGCCGCGTGTGCTGTCGTACAGCGTGCATTTCGCCTCGCCCGAGCCGAAGCGGCTGATCTTGGATCTGAGTATGTAGTTGTCTCTCTCGTAGCCGTTGAAGGCTATCGAGTCCTTGTGCTCGCTCTGCTTCTCGGATCTCCACTTGACTATGTAGTCATTGACCCTGTCTCCGAATGCCTTGCAGCTCTCCAGAGCCACCAGTCCCAGCGTCCCCACCGGAACCGTCTGAATCTCCTTCATGCTTACATTGCTGATCTCACCGTCTGCCATGCACGTCTCCTCCCGACCTTAATGCACTTTACATATATGATACTAATATCACCTCATCAGCCTGATATCCCGCCCGTACAGCGGCAGTATATCGAACCTGCTCTGCAGTCTCGAGGTGATGCGCTCCGAGTATATATCACGCATGCTGTTTATATCCAGATTCGTGGAAATGATGGTGGACAGTCCGCCGTTCATGCGCTTTTCCAGTATATAGAACAGATCCGTGACCGTCATCGCATTGGTCAGCTCGCTCCCCAGATCGTCGATGACCAGCAGCTGGGCGTCGAGTATCCGTTCACGCATATCTCTCATGCCGTCATCCGCGCCCTGATCTCTGCGTGCTGCTGCCATGATCTCAAACATATCCGTCGCCGACAGGTACATGACGCTGCGATCCTGCTGCAGGAGCTGCGCGCATATGCAGTGCGAGAGAAATGACTTGCCCGTCCCGGTGCCTCCCACGAACATGATATTGGCACCGTCGCCGAACTCCTCGGCAAATCTCCTGCATCTGGCGATAATCTTCTCCATATACGCCCGCTGCGTAGTCCCTATCTCTTCTATGATCTGCTCATCGTCATAGTACTCCATCGAGAGCCTATCAAAGTTCTCCCGGCGCACCGCTGTCCTCAGCTGCGACTGCGTGCGAAGCATCTCCTGCTCCATCTGTATATAGCATCTGCAGTAGTTCCCGTCCTCATCATATCCCGTATCGCGGCAGATCGGGCAGGTATACTGCATCTGAAGATAGTCCGCCGGATATCCCGCCTGCTCCAGAAGGCGCACGCGCTCATCCGTCACCTCTGTCAGCTCGCCCCTTAAGGTCTCCAGCGCCTTGGCATCGCCGCCCGACGTATAGGCGCGGTAGCGCTGCATAGCTATGGCTCCCGGTCTTTTGTCCAGCTGCGCTATCTGCGGTATCCGCTCATATATCTCTCTGCGCCGCCTCTCCAGAGCACTTCTGTCCTCGTCCTGCCTGCGGCTGTATATGCGCATGATCTCATTGTGTCGCGACAAGCTGCTCATAGTATATCCTTCAGTCTGGCCAGTACGGCCGCGTTCAGATCATCGTCCCTCTGCTTGAAATTGGAGAAGCTCGTGGTTCTCACCTTCGGCTTCGCGCTCTCCGTCGCCTGAGTGCGGGCTCTCTTCTCGTGCTCCGTATCAAGTGACTTTATCTCATCAAGCCTTCTTATTCCGGCATTGTGCCATTTCTCCAGTATACTGTCCGCGTACTGAAAGCTCGGCTTGTGTATCGCCTCTATCGTCCGGGATATTGCTTCTTTTACGATATCATCGGAAAATGCATATGTATGAAACCACTTGTCTACATATGTCTGCTCCACCTCCGCCGGCTTTCTGTCATTGATGCCGAAGGCTCTCATGACAGTCCAGACCTGAGAGGAGTACTGTGAGCTCTCCGCCTTTGCCTCATCTACGGTCGTGATATGCTTCTGCGCCCAGTCTCTGGCTATCGCCTCCATATAACGCGAGGACGTACGCCCCCGCTTCACGCATACCTCGGCGAGATATTCTATCATATCCGTGCTCAAATGGAGAGTGTCATATATATAAACGAGAGATTCCACGTCCTTCTGACCGAATGTCCTGCCCATATACTGCTGCAGACAGTACAGCAGCCCCGCGAACTCCTCATCATCCCTGAGCCTTGCTATATCGTCGGCAGATATCGGCTGTCTGTCCGGCGCACCCTGCTGCGCATCCTCGCCCTGCCGGGTATCCGGGGTCTGTTGAGCCTCTGTAATCTGCCATGTCTCCTTATTCTGACCTGTCGCAGTGCTCTGACCCGTACCTGTGCTCTGAGCTGTCGCCGCACTCTGACCCGTCACCGTGCCTGAGCCTGTCACCACACTTTGATCCGTCGCCGTGCCCGCCCCCGTCTCCTGCCTGCCGCTTTGTGCTCGCGATAAACCTACCTGCATATCCGCGTCATCGAAGTCTCCGTCCGCAGCAGCTGTGCAGGCTCTCCCGACCTCTGCAACGTCTCCCGCTCCCGGAGCTGTATCAAAACTCACAGGAACCGGCTGTATATATGCCGGTCTGACAGGATTCTTCTGTACTGCAGCCCCCTGTGCATGTCTCTCATGTATATGCAGCGTTCCCGCAGCAGAGGCGTGCTCATATGCCGTCTCTGCGTGTGACAGCTCAGTGTCCTGCCCGGTCTCCCCGCACATGCTCAGCAGCCCGCGCCTGCTCCAGTAGCTCACCGCCCGCGCCGCGTCCGTAGCCGTCATCTCCAGCGCATCCGCTATCTCCTCGCAGGAGGCCTGACCGCCCGCTCTCAGGACGTACAGATATACCTTCACATATTCCCCGTTCGCCGACGCCATATACGTGTCGATGAATTCATTGGAAATCACCGTAAATGACGGCATCATATCATCATTTGCCCTGACGGTCATATCTGCGCTCCCCCTGCTGTACCTGTCCATGTCGAACAGATAATAGCACAGGGCATCGCATTATGTTCAACAAGATTATCCACATCGTGGATATCTGGTTTTGTGGACAAAGTGGATAAGTCACATGCCAAGGAGCTTTTCTCCCACCTTTACTACATCTCCGGCGCCCATAGTTATGCACAGGTCCCCGTCACGCAGCGTCTCCAGCAGAAAAGTCTCCGCCATATCAAAGGTCGGCATATAGACCGCCTCCGAGCCCAGCTCGCCTATCAGATCGACGATATCCTTGGAGCTGACCCCCAGCGTGTCCGTCTCCCTCGCGGGATATATATCCGTAAGCACCGCGATATCCGCCAGAGAGAGCGCCTGGGCAAATTCCCTCAGCAGCGCCCTCGTGCGCGTATAGGTATGCGGCTGGAAGACGCATATGATGCGATTGCAATGCATATGCCGCGCCGCCCGCAGCGTCGCCTCGATCTCCTGCGGATGGTGTGCATAGTCGTCATATATCTCGATATGCCCCAGCTCGCCCTTCTTCTGGAAGCGCCTCTCCGCGCCCGTAAATGACATCAGACCCCTGCGGAACACCTTCTCGTCGATGCCCAGCCTGTCGGCTACGGCTATTGCCGCCAGAGCATTATATACATTGTGCTCGCCCGGCACCGACAGCGTGATTCTGTCTACGTAGCGGTCTCTGATGATCAGGTCAAATGACGGATGTGCATCGTCGTTGAACACGATATGCTCCGCCCTGTACTCGGCATCCGGACCGCCTACCGTGACGACGCTTCCGGCGAAGTCGCCTATGATCTCGCCGTAGTCTCTGATATTGCTGTTGATCACGACCATGCCGTCATCGGGAAGCCTTTTCACAAAAAGCCCGAAGGATCGCCGTATATCGTCGATATCCTTGAAGAAGTCCAGATGATCCGCCTCGACATTGAGTATGACCTCTATCGTAGGGAAGAACTCCAGAAAGCTGTTGGTATATTCGCACGCCTCCGCGACGAACATCTCCCGCGAGCCGATATGTATATTGCCGCCGATGGAGTCCAGCATACCGCCTACCGTGACCGTGGGATCTCCCCCCGCCGCCAGCAGTATATTGGTGATCATGGACGTGGTCGTCGTCTTGCCGTGCGTGCCGCTGACAGCTATCGCGTGACTGTACTCCTGCATTACCTGACCTAAGAGCTGTGCTCTGGTGAGCATCGGTATCCCCCGGGAGACGGCTGCCGCGTACTCAGGATTGTCCGGGTGGATAGCGGCAGTATATACCACCACGTCGATATCATCCGTGATATTCTCCGCCGCCTGACCTATGGATATCCTCGCGCCACGCTCCTCCAGCCCCGCCACTATCGAGGTCTTGGATCTGTCGGAGCCGCTCATGGCAAAGCCGTTGTTCATCAGTATATCCGCGAGTCCGCTCATGCTGATACCGCCGATGCCTATCATATGCACATGGCACGGCGCATCAAAGCTGATCTTGTACATGTATGTCTCCTAAAGCTGTATTTTCTGCTGCATATATCTGTCTGTACTGCAAATGCTGCACATCGTCTTGGCACTCCTACTGCATCCGCCTGTGTGCTCTGTCCATGTGCCCCATCTGTGCGCCGGATATACCTGCACACGCGGTAACGCAGTCGCATCTAGCCGTAGAGATGCTCAGGATATATCCCGTCTGATATCAGTCTGCGTATGGACTCCACAACGACCGGCTTGTCCTCCTTATAGGTCACGCCAAACCACCTGTCGCGGCTGGCGAGTACCCTGACCGTACCCCTGCCGGACCTGATGCAGTCGCCGATGATAGACGGCAGCAGATACTCCGACT